>NZ_JALSLB010000063.1 GCF_026988555.1 Thermococcus sp.
GTCCTTCGGTCCCATCTGCTTCAGGGCCTCAAGCGGGTCGTCGAAGGGCTCACCCTTGTAGAGGACGAGGTGCTTTGGCCAGGTTTTTTTCGGTGTAACACAGGTTCTGCCCTTGCTTATAACGCCGACGGTCCATTTCTCCTTTTCAATTTCCTCTCCCAGTATCTCCTCGGCCACATAGGCCGCTGTTGTACCGGTGGCTATGTACACGAAGCCGTGTTTAAGGGCGTGCTGGACTTCGGGCATGGCAACGACGGCCTTTGCGATGAGTCTCTTGCTTTCGGGCGGGGTGAGGGTTACAAGCGCTTTTTTCATCCCAATCACCTCCATTAAAATCGGCGTCGAAAGGTATTAAACTTTCCCCGGCCCGGTATCCTTGCCCGGTTCGTATCCCAGACACCCGGAGAATGGGGTGTTTTCCTGTTCATAAAGAACCGAGTAGTGCACACCATTTAAACAAAGGAAATCAGCGGGAAACAAAAGCTACTCCTTGTACTTCGCTATCAGCTCCGCAAGTAGCCTGTGGTGCTCCTGCTCGTTCTTGATGAGGGCCTCCGAGAGCCCCTTGAACAGGGGGTGGGTCATCCTCTCCGCCATCTTCTGGTATGTCTCTATCATGTCTTTCTCTATCTCAAGGTGCATCTCGGCAAAGCGCTTTACCAGGGCTTCCTGCTCGGGTACAAGTTCGATCTCCTTGACCTCCCCCAGGGGGCCCTCTCCCGCGAGCTTCTCCAGCTCCTTCTGGGCCTCTAAAATGGCCTTCATCAGGTGCTTGTGGATGACCGTATCGACGGCTATCCTGCCGACAATCTCTTCCACCTTTGTGTATCTTAGCCCCTGCCCCCTTATGAGTTTCAGACCGTCGACGTAGCTGGAGGCGGCCTTCTTCTCGGTCTCATACGCCCTCTTAACCAGTGGCTCTGACATGGACATCACCGAAGTAATGTGGACATCGAACCTTAATAACGTTTTTTGTTGAACTGGACAGGACTACAACGTTCATAGTCGTGATGAAAATCCAAAAGAAAAGGGTAAAGATCAAAGCCGGAGATTTCACAACTTAACCGTTATGCCGGTCTCTTCCTCGACCTCTTCGAAGCCCTCTTTCATGTACTTCGCGAGCTCTTCATCCACCTCAAAGAGGGCCGCGAGGAACTCCCCGAAGTGCTCCTTTTCTTCGTTGGCAACATCAAGGAAGATGTGCTTTATCCTCTCGTCCTCGATGCCTTCCGCAAGCTGCTCGTAGATATTTATAGCGTCAAGCTCAGCTTCGATGGCCCAGCGAAGGGCCTGTGCAATCTCCACCTTCGTCAGGGATCTCTCCTTCGGGAGCTCAAACGGATACTTCGCCAGCATAGTATCACCAACTCAAGTTCTCGTCTAGCCTAATAACCCTTTTCACCTCAGGAACTTCGAGACGAAGGGGCTCTCTCCGGGTTTTGTTCTCCTGAAGTGGCCGCTCGGCTTGCCGGTGAGGAGCTCCTCAAACCATGCCTCGTGCTCGATCTCCTCGTGGAGTATTGCCAGAGCCAGGTCGTACGTCCTCGGGTCCTTTCCAAATGTGTACTTGCATATCTCGGTGTAAACGCCGACCGCACAGCGCTCTGCCTCAAGGAGGACCTTAAGGATGTTCTCAACGGTCGGTTCCTCGGGGAGGTAAGCGTCGCGGCACCAGGCCATCTTGGAGAAATCAACGATGTCCCTCGGGAGCTCACCACCAAGCTCGTAAATCCTAGGCACCAGCACCTCAAAGTGGTTCCTGTCCTCAAGGCGGGCATCCTCGATTATCTCCTTTATCGTCTCGCCCTCCATGCCTGCCGCATGGTTCCTCAGAACCGTGTAGTAGTAATAGGTCGTAAACTCCGCGGCCGCGGCCCTTAGCAGCATATCCAGAAGTTTTTCCACGTCTATTCCGGCCTTCTCAACAAGTCTTCGGTTGTGTTCAGACATAGGTTTCACCAGAAACCCTAGGTATTTCTTGTTAATAAACTTTTCTATTTAGAAGTTAGTTTTGATTAGAAAGGCTTATAAGTCGGCTCACAAAGGCTGAACTATGTGGAGAGAAAAGGCCCTACAAAGACTCAAGGGGAGTGGTTACAAACTCACGCCCCAGCGCCTCAAGCTTATCGAAGTCCTTGAGGAGCTTGGGCCGTCCCATCCTTCCCTGACTGAAGTGCTGGCTAAAATAAGAGAGGATTTTCCAACGATGAGCTTTTCGACGCTTTACTCCAACCTAATAACGTTAAAGGAGCTCAAACTCGTGGAACTCTTCTCTTTGGACGGGGAGACAAGGGTTGAGCTCAACACTGAACCCCACATCAACCTGATAGGCGATGGCAGGGTTATCGACTTCAACGACCCCGAGATAATTGAAATGATAAGGGAGAAAACAGGTAGAAGGGTCAAGCTCGTCAACGTTTGGGTGGAATGAAGCGCAAATACAGAAGGGCCGCGCATTAATTCTCTTTTTTCTTCTGGAAGCGTGGAGACAATTCTATGGCAAAGTCTTTTATAGTACATGTTCTCTAAACACTACAAAGGATGTGATATTATGAAAGTTTTAGTTCTCTCTACCTTGCACCAGTTCCACGGCCACGTGGATTACTACACATACGAACACCTTTCAGACATAATCGAGGCCTTTTCACCGGACATCCTCGCCGTTGAGCTGAGGCCTTCAGACGTTGATGGCAGGGTGCCACAGACAATAAAGCAGGAGTACCAGAAAAGCGTTTATCCCCTGATTGATAAACTGAAGTGCGAGCTTATCCCCCTCGAACCGCCTGAGCCAGAGTATTCCGAACTCATAGGGATGGCAAAGAGATCAATGAAGAACCTGAAGGAGAGCAATCCCCAGGCACTGGAGCACTTTAAACTCTACGTGGAAGCTCTATACAGCGTGCTTTTCAACTGGTGGAGTTCGGTTCTCGATGTCAACTCTCACGAGACGGACAGGCATTTCGAGATCAAAAGGAACTACCAGAATTCGCTGTTCGGGGAAGATGAGAAAGCGGCATGGGAAAAATGGAATGGATATTTTTTGGAACAGATCCTCAAGGCAAATGAGGGGAGGAAGGAGAGCAAGATGCTGGTCTTGGTTGGGGTGGAGCATTCGTACTGGCTGCGCAGGGAGCTCCGTAAAAGGCACGACGTCCAGCTACTGGAAGCCCCTGAAGTTTTGCCAGATATCATTGGGGTCTGAGGTTCACACTCCCGGCAGTGGAGAGCAGGAATTCAGTCCACCTCAAGGCTGAAGTCTTGGTAGTCCATCCAGATGCCGGTCTTCATGACCGAATCGTACTGGGCTTTCAGGAGTTCGTAGTGCGCCTTCTCCACCTTTGCCAGCTCTTCAAAGATTCTCTTCACCGCTTCGTGCTCTGCCTCTCTTGCGGCTTTCTCGTAGAACTCCCATGTGAGTTTCTCCTGCTCCATACCGATTTTCACCGCATCGACCTCGCTGTCAATGTTTTCAGCTTTAACGAGGAGCTTCTCAAGGAGTTCCTCTTTTACCGCCGGCAACTGACACTTCTCCACCAGACTTTCAAGGAACTTCTCCTCGAAGATTTCCCAGTGTTCGGCCTCTTCACCAGCTAAAAACAGGAACATCTTCTTTGCCCTCTCGTCCCTAGTTTTCTTTGCCAGGTTCAGGTAGAACTTTAGCTCGGCTTTCTCAACTTCAAGGGCAAGGGCTAAGGCCTCAAGCTCGTTCATGCCCTCACCAAAACGTTTTAGCACTTCACCCATAATAACCTTTGGTGGACATAGATGAGAATTGAAAGGGTGGATGAGCCGCTGGAACTTAAGGATGAACTGGTTCGCTTCGTCTTCAGGATCTATCAGGGGACTGATGGGGCTTACCCTGCCTTGGAGTGGGTGGAGAACAAGCCCTCAACGGACGACTTTGATGGTTTCCGGGAGATTTACGAGCCTTTCCTTGAGTTCAGGCTTAAAGATGAGTTCGACGAGCTCTACGTCCTGAGAGACGATGGGGGAAAGATAGCCGGGACGATTGCCCTTGTCTACAACCTCAGAGGCAAGAACCTATGGTGGGTGCCGGAGGAGATAAAAAGTGAAAAAACGGGACTCATTGAGTTCTTCATGGTGGATCCGGCTTACAAGGGCAGGGGATACGGCTCCCAGTTGCTGGGATTCGCCATTCAACGCCTCAGGGAGCTCGGGAAAGTACCTTACGTGATAACCTTCCCGGAGCTTGAGGCTTACTCATATTATATAAAGAAGGGCTTCGCCAGGGTGATGGATTATAAGGAGTTCGTGGTGCTGAAAAAGGGAGATTAAAGGAGAAAGCTGTATATCCCCGGGAATATCTGAAGTGCCAATAGAAGGACAGAAAACACGGCCATTGCTCGGTGTGTTCCTCTGCTCAATTTTTTCCTCAAAAACAGTCTTCCGCTGAAGGCAGTAAACAGTATGGGAAGACAGGTAAAAATACCCAAAGCCCCGTGAGTTGATTGGATCCCTTCAACAATGGAGAGCATGTACGCAACACCGAGGGTCAACAGGCCTATACCGAGGCAACTAAAGGCATGATGCCTTCTCATGTTATGTTTTTTAGCGTGGTGAATGCCCGCTAGAATGTTGAAAAAAGCCGGCGCCTGAACTATGGCGTGAACCTGAAACGGCTCCATCTTCAACCCTCCAGGACCAGTTCACCGCTTCCCTTGGCAACGTTGTGTTTTGTAGTGAAATCATCCGAATCGGCCATTGCGAAGATGAAGTTCACCTCCTTTCCCGGAGTTAGAACCTTGTCGTATTTGTCCCCGGTGTTAAGCTTCCTTTTGAACTCTATTACCGTATACCCACCCTCCTCTCTACCGGCTTTTTCGAGAATGTCATCGGTTCCGCCGAGCTTTGTGTCGGGAGGATGGAGTCCGTAGGTTCCCGTTGAGTACGCGTCAACGATGAAAACCTTTCCGTCCTGAACCCATCCGATTATCATGTCCGCGTCCTTCATCGCGTAGCTCGGTTCGAAGCCTATGGCAACCCAGCCGGTTGTTTCCCCCTTGATGGCCATATAGAGATATTCGCCGTCGTTCCGCCAGTAAACCTCAAACTTTCCGCCGGCAAGGGTAAGGCTGTTGGAGTATTCGTTCTCATCGATTACGCCGTCGGCCTTCCAGGGCGAGAGGTCTTTGACGTGGTTGGCAAGCCTTTGGATGAACCGCTCTGTGTTTGTGGAGAACCTCCAATGCATCCTGCCACCGCAACTATAAGGAGCAAAACAAAAACAAGGATTGCCCTTCTCATATCTACACACTGATAGATGTTTTGCTTTTGGAATTATTTAATTCTTTCCATTTGTGTTACATTTGTATCTAATTTGTACCCAAATTATATAACATACTCAAAAAACACTTTTATGTAAACAGAACATAGTGTTCTATGTAAGGAGATGTTAAAAATGGACGGAAAGGTTTTTGGAATACTCTTGGCAGGCCTCCTCATAGGGGGCCTCCTCGGTTATGGGCTTGCTCCCAGGGGAGTCAGTCAGGCCGAGTACCAGAGCGTGGAGAAGAAGGTCATAGACCTTCAGAACCAGCTCAGCGACCTCCAGGGAAAGGTCCAGGGCTATGAAAACCAGATAAACCAGCTTCAGAGCGAGCTTTCCAAATACAAAGCAAAGGCCACTGCCCTTGAAAGCAAGAACTACACCGTGATGATAGCCTACGATGAAAAAGTCGGTTACTATCTCACAGACGGTGAGGGAAGAACCCTCTATTACTTCGCAAAAGACATTCCGAATTCAGGAAAAAGCTCCTGCTATGGGCCGTGCGCCGAGAAGTGGCCCGCCTTCAGTCCAGATCACGTTTCAGCGCCTTCCGTGCTTGATTCAAAGGACTTCAGCTACATAGAGAGGAGCGATGGAACTTACCAGCTGGCATACAAAGGCTGGCCGCTGTACTATTTCTTCAAGGACGAAAAGGCTGGGGACACAAACGGCGAGGACGTGAAGCACGTCTGGTACGTAATGAGGGATTATGATGTCATGATAGCCTATCAGGAAGGCCTTGGAACGTATTTAACCGATGACTACGGAAGGACGCTCTACTACTTTGCCAAGGACAGCGTCAACATGAGCGCCTGCAGTGGTGAGTGCCTCCAAAAGTGGCCTCCATTCTACAGGCCGAACCCGGTCGCACCCTCGGTAATCCAGGGCCACTTTGGAGAGCTTAACGTTAACGGCGTTAAGTTCACGACCTTCAAGGGGTACCCGCTCTACTACTTCTTCAAGGATGAGAGGAGAGGCGAGGTAAACGGACAGGGGGTTAAAAACGTCTGGTTCGTGGTTAATCCTTTCAACTTCCGCTGAGCCAAACCTTTATTTATTTTTAGATGGATAAGAAAAGCATGGACAGGGACTTCAGGAGCATCATCCTGTGGCTCTTCGTTGGATCAAAGGGAGGACCCACCAGGGCAAGGATTCTTTTCCGCATAAAGGAGTCACCGATGAACGTCCACAGAATAGCCAAGGAGCTGAACCTCAACTACCGGACGGTCAAGTACCATCTGGAACTCATGCGAGAGCACGGTGTCGTTGAAAGGGTTGGCAACGACTATGGGGCCATATACATACCTGGTGAGGCAGTGGAGAAAAACTGGGATGAAATAGAGTCAATACTAAGGAGGAATGGCCTATGATGGGGCTATACTGGATTGTGAACATACTCATTGTCTTAACTGAATTCGCACTGGCCCTCATGCTGCTCAAGAACTACTACTCACTGAGGAATACAGGGGTAGGGAGGAGACTCTTTGGGGTCTCCATGGTCTTCCTCTTCCAGAGCGTTCTCGCGGTGGTTTTCTACATCCACTGGGCCGAAATGGGGCTCGGAAAAAGCGTTGCCGGGCCGTTACTTCTCCTCTCGCTGAGCGGTCTGATTGGAGTTGGTCTGCTGTATTCGATATCTAGGATGTGAGGTTATGAGAAAAGAAATCTTTGGATTTTTGGTTCTTCTCCTTCTTATTGGCGGCACGTACTTGCTGGCCAGGGGAGGGAAAGAGCCGAA
>NZ_JALSLB010000064.1 GCF_026988555.1 Thermococcus sp.
CGCTCAGCTCGTCCATCTTGTAGTAGAGGAGGTTCGCGACCTTTCTGCAGTCCTTCTCCTCGATAGCCTTCAGTATCTCTTCCATCTCAAAACACCTCGGAACAACTACCTCCCGTGAGTATTTAACGCTTTGGTTGGTTGGATTAAAGATTAAAAGAGACGGCTGCCCGTTGCTGGTTCATCCCTTTTGGGATACCAATATCATGCGGGAGATTTTTAAGGGTCTTCCCGGAGATGATACCATGCTTCAAGTGATTTTCCTCGGTACGGGCGGTATAATGCCCACCAGGGAGAGAAACGTTCCGGCAATAGCGCTCCGCTACAAGGGCGAGATCGTACTCTTCGATGTCGGGGAAGGCACCATCAGGCAGATGAACACGGCAAAGCTCAGCCCTATGAAGGTGGAGAAGATTTTCATCACCCACTTCCACGGCGACCACTACCTCGGCCTGGCTGCATTGATCCAGACGATGAACCTGTGGGATAGGGAAAAGCCCCTCCACATCTACGGCCCCAAACACACCTTCGAGTTCGTCCAGCACTTCCTCAACAGCGGCTTCTTCAGGCCGGGCTTTGAGATACACGTCCACGAGCTGGGCGAGACGAGGCTGAAGTTCGGTGACTATGAGATCTGGAGCTTCAAGGTCGAGCACGGGATTCCGGCCCTGGGCTACGTATTTAAGGAAAAAGACCGGCGCGGGAAGTTCCTGCCGGAGAAGTTGATGGAATACGGCCTGAGCGAGGGCCCGATACTTGGGAAGCTTGAGCGTGAAGGTAAAATCGAGTGGAACGGGAAAACGGTTTCCCTTGAAGACGTCACCGGGCCGAGAAGAAAGGGCGTCAAGGTCGTCTACACCGGCGACACCGAGCCCGCTGAAAGGGTCAGGCTCTTCGCCGAAAATGCCGACCTTCTAATCCATGAGGCCACCTACCTGGATCCAGCCCACAGGGGCGACAGCTACCACTCAACGGTGGGGGAAGCCTGTGAGGTCGCTAAGAGGGCCAAGGTGAAGCTTTTGGCATTATTCCACAGGGCCTTCCGCTACACCTACGACGAATACCTGAGCAGGGCCTCGCGGATATGCGGGGATTTTGGGGGGGATTTCATAGTTCCGAGGGACTTCGACGTCTTGACGTTTAAATCCGGCATATTCAGCGTGAGAAACCTTCTGGAGGGAAGGAGATGAGCTACCTGAGGTACGTTAAGCTCATAGGCACGATGCATGTTTCACCGGAGAGTAGGGATGAAGTCGTTAGGACTATTCTATCGGAGAGGCCCCACGCGATAGCGATAGAGCTGGACAGGACGAGGTTCATGGCCATGAGCGGGGGCGAGAAACAGGGGCTGAGTCTGGGAGACTCCCTCAAGTACGGGAGAAGGGGCTTGGTTAATTATCTCCTCGCCAAACTCGAGGAGAAACTGGGTGAGGAATTCGGCATGGCACCTGGTGGTGAGATGATGGCCGCCATTGAGGCGTCCAGAGTGCTTGGGGTGCCCCTGTACCTTATCGACGAGGATATAAATTTCATCCTTGGTAGAATACTTGCAGCTCCGTTCAGGGAGAAGGCGCTTCTGGTGCTCGAAAGTCTGGCCGTTTTCCTTCCCCTCGGCGCGGGTGGAGGAACGGAGGAGAACTTGATGGAGGGCTACCGTACTATGATGCTCCAGTTCCGGAGACGTTATCCCTACCTCTACAGGGTGTTGGTGGATGAGAGGAACGAGGTAATGGCTAGGAATCTGATATCCATAGTCGATTCCCTGCTTGCGGTGGGTATTAAAAGGCCACGGGTGGTTGCGGTGGTCGGTCTCGGCCACAGAAACGGTATCGAACACATCTTGGATCGTCAAAGAGTGGTCACCGCGCCGGGAACCTCCATCAGAGGCCTCTTTTGAAAACCTAAGTGTCGTTACGTTTATATTTGGAAGCATCGAGAAAGTTTGGGGATTGCCATGAAGGAAAGGCTGGAGAAGATGCTGAACGTTAAGGTCTTGGAGATCGAGGAGCAGGACGACAAAATAGTGGTGTACGTCCCTGAAGACCAGGTTAGAATTGCGGTAGGAAGTGGAGGAGCTGCGGTTAAGGCCGCCGAACTCGTCCTCGGCAAGAAGATTGAGGTGAAGGGTAGGTGAGGTTCCGCAGGGGCGAGCTCGAAGACCTGGCGGTATCGTTCCTGGTTCTTGTCTTGCTATTTTCCAACTTTGAGCCCAGACTCTTTGGTTATGCGTCCATCGCAGTACTGACGGCTTTCGTGTTCCATGAGCTCGCCCACCGTCTCACCGCCAGGAGTTACGGCTACACTGCGTTCTACAAACGATGGGACGCCGGAATCGTTCTGGCGCTTGCAGTGGGGATCCTCAGCCGGCTGGCAACGGGGACCACGTGGATATTCGCGGCGGTTGGCGCAGTTCAGGTGTACGCACCATACGCCTACGATGAACGTGGGGGTCTTCGGCAGAATAGCCATTGCAGGTCCAGCCACCAACGTTGCCGTTGGGGTGGTTGCCCTGCTTGCGGCAAGGATGCTCTCCCCCGCAACATTTCCCTGGCACGCCGCCAGGATAACGGCGTCCGTTAACCTGTGGCTGGCCCTCTTTAATCTCTTCCCGTTTCCTCCACTGGACGGCTGGAAGGTCTTCCACTGGAACGCCGGATACTGGGCCATTGCTGCCGGCCTGGCTTATTTTCTGTACACCCTAGTGTAACACTCTTGGTGATATAAACGGGAAAAGTTAAATAGGCCCGTACTCACTTCTATCATGGTGGTTCCGATGGAGTACAAGAACCCGATAGGCGTTGATATTGACCTCGAAACCGGTGTCATTCCAGGGGCAAAAAAGCTCGTCAGAAAGCTCAGCGACCTGAGGGGATACTTCGTCGATGAAAAAGCCTACAAAGAGCTTCTCAAGGATAACCCGGTTGTCTATGAGGTATACGCGGTCGAGCAGGAGGAAAAGGACGGAGACCTGAACTTCGCCACGACGGTTCTCTACCCGGGCAAGGTTGGAAAGGAGTTCTTCTTCACCAAGGGACACTACCACTCCAAAGCTGACAGGGCGGAGATATACTACGGCATCAAGGGGAAGGGGGGAATGCTCCTCCAGACCCCGGAAGGAAAGGCCGAATGGATAGAGATGAGGCCCGGAACGGTCGTCTACGTCCCGCCATACTGGGCCCACAGGACGGTTAACACGGGCGACGAGCCGTTCATCTTCCTGGCGATATATCCGGCCGATGCTGGCCACGACTACGGCAGCATAGCCGAGAAGGGCTTCTCCAAGCTGGTCATTGAGGAGAACGGCGAAGTCAAGGTTGTGGACAACCCGAGATGGAAGGAGTGAGCTCTTAATTTTCCTTTTCTCACCGCAACCCTTATTAACTTTCAACGGTTACATCACTCCCGGTGATACAATGTCCTGGGACGCTCTCTACTCATCGGCCTTCGACAGGGTTCGTAAGAACCTCGGGAAAATCGGTGGGATCCTCCTCGCGTACAACACGAACATCGACGCCATAAAGTACCTTGATGGTAACGATCTTGAGCGTCGCGTAGAGACCGTTGGGGAGGATGAAGTCCTCCACTACGCCGGCGAGCTTCCAAGGATGGTAGAGAATGTTGGTCAGTTACTCGGTTCGATTCTTTGGAGTATCAAACACGGAAAAGCGGCGGAACTCTTCGTCGAGAGCTGCTCCACACGCTTCTACATGAGGGAATGGGGCTGGGACGAGCTGAGGATGGGCGGCCAGGTTGGGATAATGGCCAACCTCCTCGGCGGCGTTTACAACGTCCCGGTAATAGCCCACGTCCCCCAGGTTTCGAGGCTTCAGGCGGGACTCTTCAAGGACGGCCCGATTTACGTGCCGAAGGCCGAGAACGGAAAGCTCGAGCTGGTACACCCGAAGGAGTTCCAGGCCGACGAGGAGAACTGCATCCACTACATCTACGAGTTCCCCCGCGGGTTCAGGGTCTTTGACTTCGAGGCGCCGAGGGAGAACCGGTTCATCGGCGCGGCCGACGACTATAATCCTAACGTCTACATAAGGCCCGAGTTCAGGGAGCACTTCGAGGAGATAGCCGGAAGGGCGAGGCTGGCAATAATCAGCGGTCTCCAGACCCTGACGAGGAAGAACTACCGTGAGCCTTTTGAAGAGATGGTGCGTCACCTCGAAATCCTGAACGCAAGGGACGTTCCGGTTCATCTTGAATTTGCGTTCACGCAGGACGAGATCGTAAGAAGGTCCCTGATTGACGTCTTGGGTCAGTTCCACAGCGTCGGTCTCAACGAGGTTGAGCTGGCATCGATAATGGAGGTCATGGGTGAGAAGGGCCTCGCCGAGAAGCTCCTCGCCGACGACCCTGTGGACCCAATTGCGGTCACAGGGGCCATGCTAAGGCTCGCCGAGAGAACCAGTGTGAGAAGGATACACTTCCACACCTACGGTTACTACCTCGCTTTGACGGATTACAAGGGGGATTTCGTTCGCGATGCGCTTCTCTTCGCGGCCCTAGCAGCGGCTGCCAAGGCAAAGCTCGGCGACGTCCGCTCGATAGATGCCGTGGTCAAGGCCATGGATGTCCCGGTGAATGAGAGGGCAAAAACCGTGGAGGAGCGACTTGCCGGGGAGTACGGCATGAAGAACGGCATCGCCGACATCAATGGCTACCAGCTCTCCTTCGCCCCGACGAAGGTAGTAACAAGGCCCAAGAGCACCGTCGGAATCGGTGACACCATATCAAGTTCGGCCTTCGTGGGCGAGTTCGCCCTCCACTGAGCTTTCTTTTTGCACCAAAGTTAAAAATGGATGCAACGAATTACGGACAGGAATCGAAAGGTGGTTAACATGAAGACGCTCGTTCTTGCCGGTGGAAAGGGAACCCGGCTCTGGCCGCTGAGCAGGGAGCTGATGCCAAAGCAGTTCGTCCGCTTCATTGATGGGGAGTCGCTCTTTCAGAAAACAGTTCGGAGGGCACTTCTCTTCTCCGAGCCGGAGGAGATTTTTATAGTCACCAACAGGAATTACAAGTTCCGCGTCTTCGACGATCTTGGAGGGCTGGGCGTTGAGCTTCCAGAGGAGAACGTTCTGCTGGAGCCCATCGGCAGGAACACCCTTCCCGCTATATTCTGGGGAATAAAAACGATTCAGGAGCGGTTTGGGGACTCCATCGTCGCGGTTCTGCCGAGCGACCACCTCATCGAGGCGAACGACGACTACGTTGACGCATTCAAACGGGCGAGAATCCTAGCCGGGAACTACCTCGTAACCTTTGGAATAAAACCTATGAGGCCCCACACCGGCTACGGTTACATAAAGCCGGGCGAGGCCTTGGGGGAGGATGACGAACTCCTCGGCCACTTGGTTGAGGAGTTCAAAGAGAAACCAGACTTTGAAACTGCTAAAAGATACGTTGAGGAGGGTTACTACTGGAACAGCGGGATGTTCGCCTTCTCAAGCTCGCTCTTCATAGGGGAGGTTAGGAAGCACGCACCCGAGCTCTATACCGCCTTCGAGGACGCGGATACGGTGGAGGATGCGTATATCAACGCCCCGGAGGTCTCAATAGACTACGGCGTCATGGAGAAGACAAATAAAGCCGCAGTCGTTCCGCTCAACGTTTACTGGAATGACCTGGGAAGCTTTGATGCCATCTATGACGTCCTTGGTAAAGACGAGAGCGGCAACGCGATTCGTATGAGTGGCAAAAACGCCTACCACATAGGGATCAATTCGAGAAACAACCTCATAATGGCTGAGAGGCTCACCGTGACTGTTGGGGTGGAAGGCCTGATTATAATCGACACCGATGATGCTCTGCTGATAGCCCACAGAGGAGAGAGTCAGAGGGTCAAGGAGGTCTACAGGCTTCTCAAAGAAAGGAACGATGAGCGTGTTATGGTCCACCGTACCGCTTACCGGCCCTGGGGCAGCTACACCGTCCTTGAGGAGAACGACCGCTATAAGATAAAGCGCCTCACCGTCCTTCCAGGTAAGAAGCTCTCCCTCCAGATGCACTACCACAGGAGCGAGCACTGGGTCGTGGTGAGGGGAACGGCCAGGGTAACCGTCGGCGATAAGGAAGTACTCCTACGACCGGGGGAGAGCACCTTCATCCCCGCGGGGGTTAAACACCGTCTTGAGAACCCAGGGCGGGTGGTCCTTGAGGTCATAGAAACCCAGATAGGCGAGTACCTTGGTGAGGACGATATAACCCGCTTTGATGATGATTTTGGAAGGTATGACAAGGAGTAGCGGTTAACGACGTGCTGATACGGGGTGAAGACAATGGGAAGACTGTTTGGGACGTTCGGTGTCAGGGGAATAGCGAACGAGATGATAACGCCTGAATTTGCGCTCAAGATGGGCATGGCCTTCGGGACGATGCTCAGAAGGGAGGGGAGGAAAAGCCCTCTTGTTGTCATAGGCAGGGACACGCGCGTTAGCGGGGAGATGCTGAAGAATGCTCTGATAAGTGGACTGCTCGGTGTCGGCTGTAACGTGGTGGACGTTGGAATTGCCCCCACCCCGGCGATACAATGGGCAACCGATCACTTCAACGCAGACGGCGGGGCGGTTATAACTGCCTCCCATAACCCTCCAGAGTACAATGGCATAAAACTCTTAGAACCGAACGGTATGGGACTGAAGAAGGAGCGTGAGGCCGTTGTTGAGGACGTGTTCTTCAACGGGGACTTTGAGGGGGCAAGGTGGGATGAGATAGGCGAGGTCAGGGAGGAAGACGTTATCAAACCCTACATCGAGGCAATAAAGGCCCGTGTGGACGTTGAGGCTATTAAAAACCGGAGGCCCTTCGTGGTTGTGGATACTTCCAACGGTGCAGGCAGTCTGACACTCCCATACCTGCTCAGGGAGCTCGGCTGCAAGGTCGTCAGCGTCAACGCCCATCCGGACGGCCACTTCCCGGCCAGAAATCCCGAGCCGAACGAGGAGAACCTGAGGGAGTTCAAGGAGATCGTGAAGGCCCTTGGAGCTGACTTCGGCGTTGCCCAGGACGGCGACGCCGACAGGGCGGTGTTCATAGACGAGAACGGCAGGTTCATCCAAGGCGACAAGACCTTCGCGCTCGTCGCCGATGCCGTTCTGAGGGAGAACGGCGGTGGGCTTCTCGTTACCACTATAGCCACGTCCAACCTTCTCAATGATATAGCGAAGAGGAACAACGCGGAAGTCATGAGAACCAAAGTCGGCGACCTCATCGTGGCGAGGGCTCTCCTCGAGCAGGACGGAACGATAGGGGGGGAGGAGAACGGCGGCGTTATCTTCCCGGACTTCGTCCTCGGAAGGGACGGGGCTATGACGACGGCAAAGATAGTCGAAATCTTCGCGAAATCTGGCAAGAGGTTCAGCGAGCTGATTGATGAGCTCCCGAGATATTATCAGTTCAAGACGAAGAGAAAGGTGAACGGAGACAGGAAGGCGACAGTCGCAAAGGTTGCCGAGCTTGCCAAAGCGAAAGGCTACAGTGTTGACACCACTGATGGAACCAAGGTACTATTTCCGGATGGCTGGGTCCTTGTCAGGGCCAGTGGAACGGAGCCAATAATAAGGATATTCAGCGAGGCGAAGGAAGAAGGGAACGCACGGAGGTACCTGGAACTCGGACTCAAGCTTTTGATGGAAGGTGAAGCAGCAGGGTAAATATTTCCCGTTTGTTACCCTTTGTAATTGACTTTTTCTCTTCTGGAAGTCTCACCGCTCACAGCTGGGATGCAATCAGTGATAGAATGATGATAAAAAGGAAACTTGGTGTTGTGTTCGGGATTTTTATTGGACTTTTAATGGTAGGAGCGGTGGTAAGTGCAGCGCCCTACTACAAGAAGATATCTCAGTGCACTTGGTATGGGGAGGATTATGAGACCAAGTCGTTATCCCTCATGGGAGGGAGGGTGGGCGTACGCAGCGGCGTACTTGCATGTATGCACCCCCTGTTACTGGTATGATGGAACCAACAGGGGTGTGTTTTTGGGAATGCAGACTTGCTTGAGGTGATTCCTGAAAACACCTTGTGTTCCGTGGAAACCGTCACATATTTTGACGTGATGGGGGCCCTTATGAAGGCTTATGCCTCTGTCGGAGTCCCTCCAGGAAGTGTCTGAACGCGGTGGTGCCGTATGGGACGACGTCTGCTTTGGGTGTTTTTGTTTGCTTTCTTCCTTTTCTCTGGTTACGCCTCCGCATCCCCCTTTTGGTTTAAACCCGGCTCGGAAGTTCAGTACTATGCAAACGCCGCCACGTCACGGGCCATAAATGCATGGGGGGTTGTGTACTACCACTGGAGTAACTGCACCGCCAACGTGGGTTTTCAGAGAATCAAGCTGTCCTTTGATGTTATAAACGTCTCCGGAGAATGGGCCCTTGTAAGGATTCGTGTAGATCTTTACGGTGGTACCTCACTTAGATGGCCTTATTCTGACGTTTATGCATATTATCCCTCATTCTGTGTGCCCCCTTTTCCAAATCCGCTGAATGTGACGCCCTATCATGCTGGGGATGTTCCCCTAAAATGGGCTGACTACGGCACGGAAGTGAATCTTACCGGTTACTACAGGATAAACCTCCCCTCGGGCTGGTTTACTCTACGACTGGGGAGTCCTTCGGTCACACAGCCCTCTCTGGTCTTTATCCGGTAAACGGTTCCTACGTACTCCTGAATAGGAGGAGGATGATTCTGAGTGCCAAGGTTCTCAACTCCACAACCTACGTAACATATTACGGGAATTTCACCGGACCCAACGTTCTGGTGATGGGTGAACCGATAAACCTTACGGATCCCAGCGGGAGTAATGCGTTTTTAAGGACATTGCTTGTCTATAACCCATCTTCCGACGTCTCCATAGGTCTGCTTGGAATAATCCCCGACCTTGAGGCCTCGTTAGGTATATATGCCCTCGTTGTTTCGGATGATACCGGTAAGGGGTTTCAACCTGAGGTTATTGGTGGAGAGGTTAGGAGAGCAGTGGCACCAAGGGTGGTTCTCTATGAGTTGAGATACCCACGTAGTCCCCCTGACCTTAACCACCCATTACTGGCTTCATATAAACATCCAATCTCCAGTACATGGGTTCTGGCTGTTATCTGCCTGGTTGTGCTTGTTGTAGTGTTACTGTGGAGGTGGTTATGGAGTGAACTTTAAGAGTATCTTCCTCTGGGAATTTGGGGACATGCTCCGTCTAATGATCTTTCTTCTGGTGGTATTCTCACTGACGTATCTTCTGGGATGAGCTATCTCAGGCTCCAATGGGAGGTGGGAAGTTCCAACGCTTTACGTCCCCCTATTTATGGGAGGGGGAACCCTCTGGGTAGCATGACTGCTGAACATCTGTTTACCTACCCCTCGATGGCGATGGGGTTTTGGGTACTACTTGCCTTGGGGATCGCGATCTTTTCCATAATCGGTTTTAGATACGATCGTGAGAAGGGTTATGCACTTTCTGTTTATTCGCTCCCTTATTCAAAGCTGGAGATATTCTTGGGAAAGCTGCTCTCGATATTCCTCCTCTCGGTGATGGCTTTATACATTCCGATTTTGGTTATTGATATATTCCCAAACGTGGATACCCTTCACTTCATCGAGGCTATAATACTTACAAGATTTTACTTCAACGCGCTTATTTTTGCACTGTATTTCGTGCTCTTTTCCATAGCAATCTCTACACTCTCTTCAGTGGTTCTGCAGGACATGTTCCTCGCGTTTATTGCATCGTTTTTTCTGCTTGTACTGCCGTTCTTTGCCGGCTTAGACTGGCCTCCTTTCTTTTTTATATTCATGATCCCTAAGTCTCTGGCTGGGATTTCGCCCTTTGAGGCGTTCTTCCTGTTCTGGGGTTTGGTTGCCCCCATTGTGCTTGTGTTACTCTCAGGTCTAATCTTCCTCAGGAGGGATGTCTTGTGAGGATGAGAATTGGTTTTATGCTATCTCTTGCGGTTCTGCTCTCATTGACTGGACTGTGGGGTACCTTCTTAACGGCTGGATCCACAACGGGGTACGTGGGTCCGGTTGTGCCCGCGACCTCCAGAGGGGATACCACATACCTGTCGTGCCATGCCCCTGGATAGATGGAAGTAAACGTATCGCTTAACGGCAACGGGAGATTCTTTGTGGTTGACCAGTTTTCCAACACAACAGTTTTCAGTGCACCCATTGGAGGGCATTTCAACGGGATTGTGGTGCTACCCAAGGAGGGGAGCTATGCAATCTACACATCTACCTCGTCCCTTACCTTCTCTGGACACTACAGGGGGATGTATCCAACCTTCAGGGTTCAGAGAGTTCTGTACCTCACCATAGCCACGCTCTCAATCCTTTTTGCAGTTTGGAGGTGGTGGCGTTGATTGAAGCTAAAAATCTCACTAAGAGATTTGGACGGACAGTGGCCCTGAACGGGATCACCGTTAAGATGTCCTATGGCATCAGCCTAATCCTCGGTCCTAACGGCGGGGGTAAGAGCACCTTCCTAAAGCTCGTTGCTGGTGTTTACAGACCAACCTCCGGAAAGGTCACTCTCTTTGGGGAGAACCCCTGGAGGAGTTCAGGGGTTAAGTATAGAATAGGAGTTGCCTACGATCCTGTCTCTTTTCCCCTTCAATTACCGGGAGGGAGTGGCTGGAGTCCATTGCTAGGTCCAAAGGTTACGGTGATGGGAGGTCGAGCGGATTGAAAAACTCTTTCACCTTGATTTCCTGGATAACCGAACCAGTAGTTACTCGGCCGGGATGATGAAAAAACTCGCCGTAGCGCAGGCTTTCATCGGCGAACCCGAGCTGATCATGATCGACGAGCCGTTCACCAGCGTGGATTTTAATACAATGGTAGAGTTTCTGAAACTGTTCAAGAGGCTCAGAGATGGAACAATTTTCTCCTGATAAGCCATATATGGGAGCCCCTAAGGTCCATTGTGGATAACGTCTATGTCATCTCCAACGGTAGCCTGATACTTCATGGAGAGGCAGCGGAGCACTGGGAAGAGATAGAAAAATTATTCAGACCTCTTTAGAATGAGCCTTTTCAGTATCTCCGCCGCCTCCTCGACGCTCATGGGGACCTCTTCATGTATGCCAAGGGTGTGGAAGAGCTTGACGATTTCGGGGGCATCTAAATTGGCCCTCTCTATCAGTTCCGGTCTGAGAAAGAGCTCACGGGGGCTCCCCTCGAAGATCACGGATCCGTCCAGCACGTAAACTCTGTCTGCGAGCCGGATCACCCTGAGGTCGTGGGTCACAACGATTACCGTTCTGCCCTCCTCTTTCCATCGGCGTATCATATCAAGGACGAAGTTCCTGTTTTTCAGGTCGAGGTCTCTGGTTGGTTCATCAAGCAGGAGAACCTCCGGTTCCGTGCTCAGCACCGCGGCTATCGAGGCCTTTTTCTTTTCCCCACCGCTGAGGTTGTATGGATGTCTATCGGCCAGCCTTTCAATCCCGAGTAACCTCAGAGCCTCAAAAGCTTTTTTAGTTCCCCCTTTCCCCCATATATGGAGCGGGCCGAATGCCACGTCATCCAGCACGGTCGCGCTGAAGAGCATAACATCAGGGTTCTGAAACAGAAAACCCACCTTTCTTCTGAAATTCCTGTCTGTCATCGTTTCCTCCGTCACTGGCTTCCCCTCAAAGAGAACCTCCCCCTCCGTCGGTAGCAGGATGGCATCCATTATCTTGAGGAGTGTTGTCTTCCCGGCCCCGTTCGGTCCGATTACCGCGAGGGTCTCTCCCTTCCTGACCTCGATGTTCACGCCCCTTAGGGCCCACTCACCGGTTGGGTACCTGTAACCAACGTTTCTAAGCTCGTAAATCTTCACCTGAACACCTCCGTTGTCACGACCGCGAGTGCCAGGAGAATCAACGTAAACACTGCTAGGGCGTAGTCTGTTTTTCCTATCTTTAATTCCTCTGAACGCAGAGTATCGTTGGAGTAGCCTCTGGCCAGCATTGCGTAGTACACCTCCTCACCAAGGGAATTGGCTTTTATGAAAGTTGCCCCCATGTGCTTTCCTGCCTCTTTCCAGCTCTCCACGAGGCCCAGATTACCGGCCAGCCTTGAGCGTCTTGCATGCATTGAGTCCAGTAGGAGCTTCGCGAGGAGGAAGATGTATCTGTACGCGAGGGTAGTTATGGTTATAACCGCTCCAGGAACCCTGAGGCTGGTTAGGGCGGATACGAAGTCCTTCCACCGAGTTGTCATTGTGAAGAGAATGGTGTATGAAACGGCCGTTGCGACCCTTAACGTGAAGAGGGCCGCCCACGTCAGCCCCTCCCAGCTTGCACTCCATTCCGTGAAGGGAAAGGTGAAAACGGGCCTTCCGGGGGTCATGAAGATAGATGGTACCGCTATCAGTCCGGTGAAGACAGGGATGAAGAACCATACCCTCTTTATAAAATACGAAATGCGAATGTGGGAGAGGAGTGCAAAGATCAGCGGAACGGTGTAAAAAAATAGAATAACGTAGATGTTCCGCAGGGAGACGACCACTGTTACGAGGATGAGGAGGGAGAGTAGCTTAACCCTTGGATCCGCCTGCTGGAGCAGGCCACTCTTCCTTGCGTACCTCTCGGAGAACACCGCCTCTGTGGTAAATTCAAGCACTTCCCTTGCCGTGCTCTCCAGGAGTCCCTCCATCTCGTTCACCCGCGGGTTCAGCCTTTGACCCCTCCACCCGTCAGCTTCACCACCACGTAGTAGAATCCAATGACCAGGGCAACGCCGACTATAGCGGAGAGGATGTATCCAGCCGATGCGTGGAGCTTGTCCTCCCACCCTGGAACGTTGTAGTCTGGGAGAACGGCATGATTCCACACGTTGGACAGTTTTTCCATGCCCGGAAGCTTCTGACCAACCATGTGTTCAATCGTGCTGACATCCCACTCCCCCCAAGCATCCCCATAGTTCCACACGAGCAGTATTCCCAGCGGTGAAAGCACTACCATAACGGCGACCGCGGTTAGGAGGGCTTTTGTAAGGCGGTCCATCGTTTCACCCCCTCGTCCGAAGTATCTTTCTCATCTCAAAGAGATCCGGCCGGCTCTTCCTTACGTACCACACAACCGCTCCAGTCACCACTGCGGCGGCAGGTCCCGCCGTCAGCAGGTGTGCAACGGCCATCGCCGGAACCGAGACACTCAGGGTATACGGGCAGTAACCGGGCTGTACGTATGGTTGTATCCCAAGTTCCGTCCCGGCCACCGTCGCCGCTGTGACTATACCGACGTAAGCACCGATACCAGCTGAGATGGCCTCGTCCAGCCCGACCCTCTTTGAGAGGAACCGATAAGTGTAGTACCCCACGAATGGGAGGACGACACCCATGTTAAAGACGTTGGTGGCGTAACTCGTTATTCCCCCATCACCGAAGAAGAGGGCCTGTATTAGGAGAACTATCGTGAGCGAGACCGTTGCTGCCCATGGATCGATCAGTATTGCTATTATGGTTCCCCCCACTATATGGGCCGTTGTCCCCCCCCCGGAACCGGCAGGTTGTACATCATCACCAGGAACGCAAAGGCCGTAAGCACTCCGAGGAGCGGAACCTGCTGGGGTTTCAATTCCTTCAACCATCTGAACGCTTTGTACCAGATGGGCACCATAACAATGTAAAACAGCGCGCACGTGTAGGGACCCAAGTATCCATCCGGGATGTGCATGGTTCACCCTCCATCCTGTTGGTGTTATCCTTTTAGAGAATAGTAACACTATATAAAAACGTTTTGGAAATCTGGTGTTATCAACTAAAGGTTTGAAAGCGGAGGATGTAAAAAAGAGGATGGTTACAGGTAGTTTCTGTCCTCTTCCTCCTGGGTTCCGGGCATCCCCTGTTCGAGCATCGCCTTCTGCATCTCCTGGACCTTCTGGAGTATCTCTTCCGTTTCCTTGGCGCGCTCATCGAGGGCGCTCATGTCAATCTCCAGACCAAGTATTCTGGTCACGGCGCTTAGCACCGCCTTTGCCGCCTTGGGGTCAACGATGTAGCCAAGGCTCTCCCCTAACAGGCTGATCCCGTACATCGAGCGGAGTTTTCCGATTCCAAGGAGGAGTCCTGCGGCCCCCACTATGGCGCCTCCCTCGTCCTCCCTCCACAGGATTTCAGTGGAACAACCCTCAAGCTTCTTCTTGTAGTGTTCGAGAAGTCTCTCGTGGGTTACTGCGGCCAGAACCCTTGGCTCCCCCTGAAGCTCGGGTACTTGGAATCCCCCCATGGTGATTATTTCTTTTGCTCCAAACTCGCTTGCAAAGTCGAGCATTTTGCCGACGACTTCGTAATGACCAGGACTGTCCGTTGGGGCCACCTGCTGGTCGCCGGTGATTATTATGAGGTCCCTACCCTTCTCGTCTGGATTTTTCCAGTAATAAAACTCGTTCTTCATCAGCTCTACTACAGCGTTTTTCCGTATAATGACCTGATGCATGAAGTGAGGGGAGTACAGGTCGGCGAATTTCACCGCATTTAACTCCTGGATCATATGATCCGCCGCGAGCTTCCCCACGAGCCCTATGCCCGGCAGTCCCTCCACAAAAATTGGATCCTTGAGCTCTGGTCTTTCGTACATATGAATGGTGGTCTCCCTCATTTTTTCACCCCTTCTGGAGTCCCAGCTCCTCACGCTTCAGCCTGCGCCGGTACTCCCCGTACGGATCCTCGGGTGAGAACCTTGATGGATGCGCTACCTTGGTCTTTGTCCCGCATACGGGGCAGACCTCCCTCAGTGTGTACCTCCCACAGCTGGGACATTTTTTTATACGAAACCTCATGCCTATCCCTTCAGGCGCTTCTCTTTTTAACCTTCTTAATGCGTTTTTCCTTCCTGATAAGGGTGGCCTCGCCGCCCGCCTCCTTGATGACACGCAGTATCTCCTCGGCTATACTTTCGAGTACCTCCTCGGCCCTGTAGTAGTCCGGGGCGGTTATATCGATCCTGTACCTCGGTGCGCCCTGGTAGGAGAACTTAACGTCTATCTCCTTTTCCTCGTTCGCCCGGTCTCTGGCCCGTACAAGGGCCTCTTTTATTATTTCAATTCCGTTGGGTTTTGCGACGGTTATCTCGAATTCCGCGTCTATCGTGACCGTTGGGATCTCAACATAGGCCTCTATGATGGGTTTGAGCGCCTCGATCCACTCATCGCTTACGATCCCCTTTAGGACGTCCGTTCCATTTTGGGCGGCGTCCTCAAAGGCGGTGTAGACCTCTCCATACTCCTCTTCCAAAGGTACCCATACCTCTCTCCAGGTCCCGTCAAAGCTTTTTCCTGTTTTATCTGCGGCCATTTTGAGCAGGTTCTCGGCCTTCTGGGCGCGCTTGTATTCTTGGAGCTTGGCCTTTCTCTGCTGCTGGTTAACACGCTTGAGGCTGAGATCAACGTGTCCCTTCTCCCTGTCAATGCGAATTACCTTCACGACTACTTTCTGGCCCTCCTTCACGTAGTCCCTGATGTTCTTGACCCAACTCGACGCAACCTCACTTATGTGCATGAACCCCTCCCTGCCCGGGTACTCGTCCAATCTGAGAAACGCGCCGTACGGATGAATGCTCTTGACGGTGGCTATAACAAACTCCCCCTCTTCAGGATAATCCTTAGCTTTTCTAGGCATGAAAATCACCTCTTTCCTTTACTTGAAGAATTTATGGAGGGAGGTTTTTAAAGTTTAGGAGAACGACGAAAGGCAAAATATGGGGGAAAAGGTTCACTCAAGAACCTCAAGAATCTTGGCCTTGATGATGCCCTTACCACCGGTAGGCTCGACAAGGGTGGCACCGCAGACGAGACAACGGACGGTTGTGGATGGGTTGCTGAAGACTATCTGCTCGTTGCCGCAGTCGATGCACTTGACGCGGAGGAACCTGCTCCTCGGCATCGGTATAAGGTTCTTTGGGAGAGCCATGTTCACACCTCCACCAGCTCGAACTTCTTAACCCTGAATCCCTTTCCTCTGGTATGGGCCTTGCCGCAGACCGTACAGCGGAAGCGGAGGTCGAGCTTCTTGACCGGCTTCTCCCTTCCGGCCGGGTTCGGCCTTGGGAAACCGCGGTAACCTTTCATAATTCTTCTGAAGCGCCTCTGACCCTGGCTGAGCTCGCTTCTCGGTCTCTTCTTGACCTTCTCGACCTTGTGGATAGTGTGCTTCTTACAGTACGGACAGTACGTCCTTATCTTCTTTGGATACTTCATTCTCTCACCTCCAGAGAGGGCCCGGTGGGCTCCTACTCGCTTCCGCCTTAGATACCCCCGAGCCGTGAGGCATGATAGTGCCTGCAGGCATCGGTAAGCTGGAGACTTTAAAAAAGTTTTTGCCCTCAGAGCCCCAGGATGAGGGGCAGGATGAAGGGAATCACGGCCGTCAGCACGAACCCGTGGACGAATGCCATCACCGTGATGTCCCTTCCACCGAACTTCGTCATCACGGCCAGAGTTGTGTCCATAGTTGTGGCTCCCCCCATCGTGATGGCCTCCTCCTTGGGGATCCTGCGTGATACCGATGGGTATAATGTCACGGTCATTACCTCCCTGATGAGGTTTGCCAGAAACCCCAGGGCACCATAGATTGCTGAGTACTGGCCTATAAGTGGCCCAGTAAGGGAATACCAGCCACAGCCGGCTGCTACCGCAAGCCCCCATTTCACACCCACACCCAGGAGGATTGACGCGGCAAATCCCCCAAGGAGAGAACCAACCATCGTCTCTGCCGGTAGGAGGAAGGCCCTCCGGCCGAGCCTTTTTAACTCGTGAGGCTTGAAATTGAGGCCGAGATCTATTCCGATGATGAGGATAAGGACGTATAGCATTATCTCGTAGAGGTTCCCAAAGTTTGGGGAGTAGAAGTGTCCGACGGCTATCCCCAGAATGAGAGAGGTGAGCACGTAAGTTACAAACCTCACCGGCTTCCCCCCAGTAGAACCGCCATTCCGAGGCTCCCAGCTATTGTGAAGAGTGCGAAGAGGATGGACGAGCCGAGGAGCCAGCCGGCGTTTATGCTAACTTCTCCGGCGTTGATACCCATGAAAAATATCATGAGGAGTAGCGCGGCGCTCATCGGAACGTCGACTTCGACCTTTCTTTTTCTGGTTCTGAGCGCGTACCCAATTAAGACACCGAGCATTAATGGGATGAAGATGTTCATGTATCGAGATGGCTCTTAAGGCTAATAAAATTATCGAGGGCTCGGAGGGTGTTCACGTCATCATCTGTGAGCGTTCAGTTTGCTTGCTAATCGTCATCGCCCAGATTCCTTCGGGCGCCGCTTTTTAAAGCTGTTCCCTGTTTTCGATGTGAAGGTTTTTATTGTGAAGACCATACCCTTAAAATGGTGATTGAAATGATTCGTCCATCTGAAAGGGCCATGGGTATTGAGTACGCCATAAGGGACGTCGTTATTCCGGCCAGGGAGCTTGAGAAAAAGGGGATAAATGTCATAAGACTCAACATCGGTGATCCGGGCAAATACGACTTCCAGCCGCCGAAGCATATGAGGGACGCGTACTGCAAGGCCATCCAAGACGGCCATAACTACTACGGCACAAGCGAGGGGCTTCCTGAGACCCGCGAAGCCATCGTCCAACGCGAGAAGAGAAAGAACGGCGTTGATATAACCTCAGACGATGTCCGCGTCACTGCGGCGGTCACCGAGGCACTGCAGTTCATATTCGGTGCCCTCCTCAACCCTGGGGACAACATCCTCGTCCCGAGTCCAAGCTACCCCCCATACGTTGGCCTCGTCAAGTTCTACGGTGGAATCGCCAACGAGTACCTAACGGTTGAGGAGAACGGGTGGCAGCCAGACATAGACGACATGAGGAAAAAAATCAATGAGAGGACGAAGGCTATAGCGGTCATCAACCCCAACAACCCAACGGGAGCCCTCTACGAGAGAAAGACCGTGAGGGAGATACTGGATCTGGCGGGAGAATACGACCTTCCTGTCATCAGCGACGAGATATACGACCTCATGACCTACGAAGGAGAGCACGTCTCCCCCGGTTCTCTCACGAAGGATGTGCCTGTCATAGTCATGAACGGCATGTCCAAGGTCTACTTCGCCACCGGCTGGCGCCTCGGCTACTTCTATTACGTCGACCCGGAGGGCAAGCTCGATGAGGTGAGGGAGGCTATAGACAAAATGGCTAGGATAAGGATATGTCCGAGCACTCCCGCTCAGTTCGCGGCCGTTGCTGGCCTCACCGGTCCGATGGGCTACCTCGATGAGTACATGGGCAAGCTCAAGGAGAGAAGGGACTATATATACAAGCGCCTCACGGAGATTCCGGGAATAAGCACCACCAAGCCTCAGGGAGCCTTCTACATCTTCCCGAGAATAGAGGAGCGCTCTAAGTGGAAGAACGACTTTGAATTCGTTATGGATGTCCTTCACAAGGCCCACGTGCTCTTCGTCCACGGCTCCGGCTTCGGCTACGCTGGTGACTGGCACTTCAGGATAGTCTTTCTGCCGCCGGTTGAGACCCTTGAGGCTGCCATGAACAATTTTGAAGCCTTCATGAGAGAGAGGCTTGCGGAGTGAATTTTTGGTACCTCTTTTCTTTTTCCCTGGCGGTTATTAAAAAGAGGATCAGCCGCCGGAAACTACCGGGATAATCTCAACGTAGTCTTCATTTTCCACTTTTTCATCTTCAAGGGCGATACGGCCGTTGAGCTTCGCTATCGCACTTTCTGTGTTGAAGCCAATCTCCCGGAGTACGTCGGCGACCTTCGTGCCCTTTTTCCACTCCATCTCCTTTTCTATTCCCCTTCCCAGGACCTTTACTCTGATCATTCCTCACCACCAAAGGCAATATTTTTCGTGACGTTTATAAACTCCACTGGCAATGCTTGAGAACGTTTCATACTTCGAGATGCCATTAATTGAGGATCAGCCCTCAAGGCTTTAAAACGTGGATTTGACTTTAAAAGCACTCTGAAGAGTTTGTAGGAAGCCTATCCAACAACACAACTCAAAGCAGAATCCCTCAGGCGAGAACATACTTAAAAAGACGTTTGTTGTGGAGCCGGGAGGGGGATTTGAACCCCCGTAAAGCGGATCTGCAGTCCACCGCCTCGCCTCTAGGCTATCCCGGCATTTGGACCCAAGAAGATTTGGCGCCGCGGAGGGGATTTGAACCCCTGTGGCCAGCGGCCACCGGCTTAGCAGGCCGGCGCCCTACCAGGCTAGGCTACCGCGGCACTCCAGTGCCCAGGTTATATGAGCCGGGGAGGGTTTTTAAGTTTTTTGGAACCCTGTAGGATATTGGCAAACCATAAATACCCCCACCCCTTATCTCCCTCCAATGAATGCGTCCGTCTTCAACTCAAGACTATGTGCCATCTGCAAGGGCAGAAAGCTCCTCTGCGGGAGGCCGACCTGCCCGATTCTTGAGAGGTTCAGGGTAGCCCGCACCGTCAAGAGAAAACTGAACAAACGCTACCTCTTCGGTTCCTCGCCTCCAAGCATCTTCGTTGGGGAGTATGGTTATCCGGAGGTTAGACTCGGCCCGCTTGTCCCTCCAATTGAGGGGAAGACGGACTATCTCGACAGCCCTATGAAATGGGGAGACAAGACGATAAAGGACATCCTCTACTATCGTTCCCTGCTCGTCATGGGTGAGACCAAGACCGATATCCACGTGAGAAAGAGCGCTAGGGTCCTGGGTGAGGTTCAGGAGCTGGCCATGTCTGTGAAGCCGGTGGATAGCGAGATTCTTCTCAAGAGGAAGCCCGTCCTGAAAGTCCTTCCGAGCGAGTTTGCACCACCGATAGGGCCGAAGGCCGAGCTCCTTGATTTTGAGCTCACGGAGAACCCGAAGATTCCGAGAAGAACTGACTACGTTGTCAGCGATGAGTTGAGGGCTGAAGGGGCCATAATGCGCCTCTATAACTGGGGCTTCGACGAGTACTACATCATAAGGCTCCTCTCTGCCGGACTCCTCGGTCTGGACAAGAGGCTCGTCCCAACGAGGTGGAGCATTACAGCCGTTCAGGACACCATAGGCAAAAACCTGCGGAGGGAAATTCTCCACCATCCTCATATAAACGACTACGAGGTCTATTTCTACAGGTTCATGGGCAACCGCTACGCGGTTCTCCTGATGCCCACGAGCTATGCCTTCGAACTCCTTGAGGTCTGGCTTAAGGGCTCGCTCTTCGGTGCGAGCGAGCCGAGCGTGATCCACGACTACGAGGACTTCCATGGGAGAAAGGGATACGTCAAGGAGACTGCAGGTGCCTACCATGCCGCTCGCTTGAGCGTCCTTGAATCCCTTAGATCGCGGAGGAGGCAAGCGAGGGCCGTGGTCTTCCGTGAGGTCACTCCCGAGTACTACGCTCCCGTCGGCGTCTGGCAGATCCGCCTTGGCGTGAAGAAGGCGATGGGCAACTTGATCGGACGCTTCGAGACGCTCAACGAGGCGCTCGATGTTATAAAGAGGCGCCTTGAGCATCCCTTCGAGAGGTACATTGCGAGAAGCTACGTACTCGGAAGCCTCATGAGGCAAAAAACCTTGGATGGATGGCTCGGAAGGGATATATACCATCTGAACAGAGAAAGCTCGGGTGGATGATGATCACTCCATCCCGTTGAACGGTGATGAGTGCACGTCAGGCTGACACCACTTGGAGGTTTCGAAATGCGGAAGAAGCTCGCCCTCATAAGTCTCGACGGCTGCGGCGTTTACAACCTCAGGCACATGCCATTCCTAAGCGAACTGGCCGAAACAGGGGATTCTGAGGTAGTCGATTCCATCTTTCCGACGCTCACAGATCTAGTACACACAAGCGTTATGACAGGGGTGTGGCCGAAAGACCATGGGGTAGTCGAGAACGGCTATTACGACCGACTGAGTGATAGGAGGGTGAACTTTTACGACTATGAGGTGGCGTTTAATCTCCACAAGGTCATTAAGGCCCCAACCATCGTTGACCTGTTGCGGCAGAAAGGTGTTAGAACCGCCAGTGTCTCCGGATACACAATGCCTCCCTTCAGCGGAACGGACGTCAGGATATTCCCTCCCTTCTTCGCAAGCGACAAGATGTACCGCAGTCACGGCCGTGACTGGAGAAAAGACCTCTGGGTTCTGAACTCTGCCCTCTACCTCCACGAGGAATGTGGGCCTGATTTGCTCCTCATCCACTTCGCCTCGATAGACGGCATGGGACACGACCACGGGCCACTGAGTGAGGGCGCGCTTAAAGCCGTTGAAACAGTTAATACCGCCGTTAGAACCCTCTGGGAAAGGCTGAAAGACGAATACGCCTTTGTAATCTTCGCGGACCACGGGCAGGAGGAGGTTCACACGTGGGTGAACCTGAAGATATACCTCAGGAAGCACGGAATTGAGACACTCCGCGTTTCCTCCGGAGGAGGGGTTCATGTCTATCTGAGGGATCCAAACGAGGTCGAGGACGCCTTTGAGGTCCTTAGGCGGGCACCGGGCGTTGAGGGGGTATTCTTCCGTGAGGACTTACCTCACCTCAACACTCCAACGGGTGGCGAGCTGATAGTTTCTGCCAAGCCCGGTTACTGGTTCTGCTCACACCGAATGTGCAAGGGAATAAAGGGTGTGAGCCACTGGGTTAAGGGCATGCACGGTTCTATGAACAAGCCGGTTATGAAGGTCCCGCTGATTCTATGGGGCTTCGAAAGGGTTGGATTTGACGAGCCGAGCCTCATGGACATAGCGCCAACGGTTTTGAAGTTCTTTGGGATAGAAAAACCGGGGAACATGGTGGGGAGGAGTTTGGTTTAGTGGACACACGTTCACAGCTCACTTCTCAGAAGTTTTCCGTTTTGTCTTCAATCAGCTTGCCAATATCCTTATCTGGCGAAGAGGTTAAATTGGAAGAGCAAAAGGCTGTCATGTGTGGTATGGGGGGGTTGTTGGGTATATTTACGACGAGCACGGGAGGACTAAGGGTGTTATAATCCCCCCAGAACTATGGAGAAGTTCTTTGAGCCGTCGAAGTATTGCGGGATTTACAGAGGAAAGAAGTCCCTTGAAAATCTTACGAGAAAAGTGGAAGAGTGAAAAAACCTCTAGTCCTCAGCGTGAGGACTGGGCAACCCTCTCAATCTCTTCCTTCTTGCTGTAGGCGAAGCTCTTCGGATCCCTGTTGGCGGCGGCTATTATCTCCTCCGCGAGGGCCTGAGCGTAGCTGGTCTTGTTCCTGTAGCACTTAGCTGAAGCGCCGAGGGCGATGTTCTTCAGGGCGATGTCGAGCCTCCTGAGTGGGGCAACGTCCACGGCCATGTGGTAGCGGATTCCACCGAACGCTATGGTTGTGGTGTCTTCCCTCGGTGAGGAGTTCTCGAGGGCCTGAACGAGAACCTGGATGGGGTTCTTCTTGGTCCTGCGCTCGATGATCATGAATGCCTCTTTGACGACCTCGTAGGCCTTCATCTTCTTGCTCATGAGGGAGCGGCTCTCACGCCTCATGAAGTGGCCGCCGACCTTGTGGCCGCTTGAACCGCTTCTCATGACCTTGTTCATGAGCCTTTCGACGATGTGAACACTGGCCTTCCCAAACGACTTCTTGGCGTGTCTCCCGTGGCTGTGGGGGAGGATCTTGGCGTCGAGGTTTATGTAGGGTCTGAGTGACGGGTCATTGACAACGACGTCCTCAACGCTCCATCTTCCAAAGACCTTCGCCTCCTTCGGTACGAAGAACCTCTCACTGAGCTCCTTGGCCATTCCCTTCACCTCCTTGGCTTCTCCTTCCTTCCCTTGACGAGTTCGTTGAGGGACACCCTGTTGACCTTTATGACCTTGTACCTGATTCCCGGGATATCGCCGACTGAACCGCCCTTTGGACCGCCGATTCCCTCGATGATTACCTCGTCGTGCTCGTCTATATGGTTGATGGCACCATCACCTGGGGTGAAGGCCGTCACGACCTTACCGTTCTTGATTAGCTGGACGCGAACTGCCTTACGCATTCCAGAGTTCGGCTGCTTTGCCTCGACAGCTATCTTCTCAAGGACTATGCCCTTGGCCTGTGGGGCCCCACCGAGCGGGTCGCTCTTCTCCTTGAGTCGGAGCACTCTCCTCTTGTACCTTATGTCGCTCCAGCGGAACTTCTTTCTTTTGAGCTTGAGCTTTCTTCCGGCAAACTCTCCGTACGGAGCCTTCTTTCCAGCCATGATCATCACCTCAGATTATCACCACATCGCTAATTCCGTGATGTCTCTCCATCAACTCCTTCACGAGGTTGATGTTCTGGCCGCCCTTTCCGATGGCGCGGGGCTTGTCACGCTGCCTGATATCCAGGAGGGCGACTTTTTTACCATCCCTCTTTTCAGTGATGTGGACTTTTTTAACCTTTACCCCCATGCTCTTATAAATGTTCCTCAGGAACTCCTCGGGGTTCTCTGAGTGTTCTATGAGCTCTATTTCCTTTCCAAGCATATCCTGAACGCGCTTGACGTTGGCGCCTTTCTTGCCGAGGGCCAGCCCCATCTCACCCTTCTTTACGATGAATATAAGCCGGTTCTTGGCCCTCTCGATCAGGCAGTCCATAACCGTTGCTCCGGTCATGCTCTCGAAGAGTGCGATGAACTTGATCTGGTCAGTGTTGAGCTTGAGCGCCATTACTCCTTACCCCCAAGGGCTAGGATTTTACTTTCGCCGGGGTCGACTATGGCAATGGCCGAAACCGTGTGGGGTCTTCCGAGTATGGTACCGAGTTCCACACTGCTGCCTTCGAATTCGTAGACAGATATTCCGCTCAGCTTGGCGTAGTACTGGACGTCCTCTTTAACGTCCGCCCTTGCGTTCTTGGCGATGATGATGAGCTTTGCACCTCCCATCTTGGCGAGCCTGACTGCTTCCTTGGCGCCTTTGATAATCTTTCCGGTTTCATCAGCTTTTCTAAGCTCGAAAGCTAAATCCATCAGTCACACCTCCTTACTTCTTTTTGGTTTTATCGGCAGGTCCATTGCCAGTTTGACTATACCCGTTCCAACAGGGACGGGTTGTCCGATTAACACATTCTCAACGACACCGTTGAGGGGATCGCTTTCACCCCTCTCGGCCGCCTCAAACAGGTGTTGAGTTGTGATCTCGAAAGCTGCCCTGGCCAGTACACTGGCCTTCTCACCGACTATGCCGTGCCTGCCTATGGGCAGTATCACACCGTCCAGTGTCATCATGTCCGCGACGAGCATGATGTGCCTGACATCGACCTCAAGACCCTGCTCGCGCATCGTGTTTACTATCTCCTCGATGATGGCGTTTCTCGCGGCCTCTATTCCAAGCACCTCTGCTATCTCGTGAATGTTGTTTGTTCTTGTCCTCGTCGGGTCGACCCCCGGAACCTTCAGCACCTGCTTGAAGTTCGAGCCTTCTGTGTAGATGATGTATTCATCGCCCTCTTTTCTGATAACCGTCTTTCCGACGCCTGACAGACCCTTCAAGCGATGCTTTTTAACCTTTTCGGCAAGCTTTCTGAGGTCGGAGAGTTTAGTGACCTTCTTGGGCCTCATTATGAGCGTGTAGCCCTCGGTCTCAAACTCGGCACTCTTAAACGAGCCCTCCAACTTTTTCTGAATCCTCTCCATGTCAAGGCCGCTCTTCTCAAGCCTCTCTGGATCCACCTCCACGATGAACTCGAAGTTGAGGATGTCGATGCTCATCTCCCTGGCTAGATTCTCTATTGTCGTACCCTCAATACGTTTGGCAACTTCCATCGCCTTCTCCCTATCGTGGCGGTGCTTGTCGTCGAGGTAGACTGTCATGATGGGTGTTGAGGGGTTCTTCCTCGCATCAACGATCTCGATGATTCTCGGCAGACCAAGGGTGACGTTAATCTCGGCAACGCCAGCGTAGTGGAACGTGTTCAGGGTCATCTGAGTCGAGGGTTCTCCCATTGACTGAGCTGCAACGGTGCCTATTGCCTCTCCAGGTTCGATAAGGGCCTCTTCATACTCTCTTATGGCCTCGTCCACTACAGCCTGTACTTCCGCCTTTTTGAGCTTGTACTTCTTGTTGTACTCGAGCAGTTTGTTGTAGAGTTCCTCCCTGATGTTATCCGGGAGCCCTGACTTGTCGATAACACTCTTGATTGTCTTGGCGGTGACCATCTCACTCACCCCCTCCCCTGATCTTTACGAGGGTTCTCAGGATCACCCTGTCCACGTCCACGGTCTTACCTCCCCAGCTCCGCATTGGGTCCACTCCGTCTTCTCCGTATTTGAACTGGACGATTATTCCCGTTGGGTCCCTCACTGTTCCGTCGTAGTCCACCTTGAGGTCCTGGAGCGCGTTGATTAAACGGCGTTGCATGTAACCGCTCTGTGCTGTCCTGACCGCGGTGTCAACCAGTCCCTCACGTCCACCCATGGCGTGGAAGAAGTACTCCTGGGGAGTTAGCCCGCTCTTGTACGAGTTGATGATGAATCCTTTGGCCCTTGCTCCGAGGTCTCCGGGCTTGAAATGCGTCAGGACTCTTCCATGGTAGCCGCGATAGAGGCGCTTTCCACGGATTGACTGCTGTCCGAGCATCGCCGCCATCTGAGTGATGTTCAGGATCTTACCCCTCGCTCCCGTCTTGGCCATGATGACCGCGTGGTTGCCCATACCGAGGTACCTCTCCGCGACTTTACCCGCGTTATCACGGGCCTCGGCAAGAACGGCCATGATCTTGCTCTCAAGTGTCTCCTCCAGTGTTTTACCTGGCAGGGGTTCAAGCTCTCCGTTGTTGTAAGCGGTGATGAGTCTGTTCACCTTCTCGTCAGCTTCCCGGATTATCTCCTTGATCCTGTCCAGCGCTTCGGTCGGGAGATCCTCGTCGTCTATTGCTGTCGTGAATCCTTTGTGGGTTATCGTCCAGATGGCGAGTTTTGTGACCTGATCCAGGAACTTCCTGCCCCTGTCGGGCCCGTATTCCCTTACAATGATGTCCAGTACTCTTCCATCCTCCCTTCCGTATGCTTTTTTATCTATAGCACCGCTCAGCAGTTTGCCGTTGAGGATGTATGTGAAGCCGTCGTAGGCGAGCTTCTTGATCTCCTCCGGGTCCGGAACGAGTTTCTCTGTTATGAGCTTCTCAAGGGCCTCACAGCGTTCAGGCTCGTCGCAGAGCTTGTTTCTGTACCATATGGTTAATCCTCCGGGAAGCGCCAGGGAGAAGATTGTCTTTCCGCTCCACAGCTCTACGCCGTTTTCTATCCTGTCCGGCTTGGGGAGCTTATCCACCTCTATGCCGGCGAACATGAGCATCTGCTCCACTTCACTGCGGGTGAAGTAGGCCCCCTCGCGCGTGAGCAGGTAGCCACCGGAGATGTGGTCCTGTATTCCGGCGATGAGCGGACCTCCATACCTCGGCGAGATTATGTGGTTCTGCACCTCCATGAGTATCTTGGCCTCTGCCTGCGCCTCCTCCGTCTGTGGCACGTGGAGGTTCATCTCGTCACCGTCGAAGTCCGCGTTGTACGGCGGGCAGACAGAGAGGTTGAGGCGGAAGGTTCTGTACGGCATCACCCTGACGCGGTGGGCCATGATGGACATCCTGTGGAGTGAGGGCTGCCTGTTGAAGAGGACTACGTCGCCGTCGAGAAGGTGTCTCTCAACCGTCCATCCTAGATCAAGCATCTCGGCAACGTTCTCACGGTTGTTTTCCATGAGCCTTATTCTTCTTCCCTCTGGGTCTATAACGTAGTTTGCCCCGGGATAATTCTCAGGGCCGTTGAGAACCATCTTCCTGAGTTTTTCTATGTTGAACTCCGTAACCCTCTCGGGAACTGTCAGCTCCATGGCAACGGCCATCGGAACGCCGACCTCGTTGATGCTTATCATCGGGTCGGGGCTGATAACCGTACGGGCCGAGAAGTTGACGCGCTTACCACTGAGGTTTCCACGGAAGCGGCCTTCCTTACCCTTGAGCCTCTGTGAGAGGGTCTTCAGGGGCCTTCCGCTCTTGTGCTTGGCTGGCGGGATTCCTGAGGTCTCGTTGTTGATGTATGTGGTAACGTGGTACTGGAGGAGGTCCCAGAGGTCTTCAATAATCAGCTGGGGTGCACCGGCCTCGATGTTGGATTTGAGGCGGTTGTTGATGCGGATTATGTCCACCATTTTGTGGGTGAGATCATCCTCCGCCCTGATGCCGCTTTCTAGAGTTATCGACGGCCTCATCGTAACGGGCGGAACCGGTAGAACCGTAAGAACCATCCACTCAGGCCTGGCCTTCTCAGGATGGAGGCCGAGAACAGGGAGGTCTTTGTCTGGTATCCTCTCAAGCCTGTCCCTTACCTCACTGGGCATCATCCTGTGCTTGTACTCGTTTCCTTCCTCATCCTTCCTGAGCTCCCAATACGTGAACGGTCTCTCGAACTTTATCGGGAACTGAGGCGCTCCACAGTGCGGGCAGACCATCCTTTCTTTGGCCTTCTTGTGTATCTCCTTGATCAGTGCATCTTTTGCCTTCTTCCTATCCCCCACCACTTCAAATTTTTTCATGTACTCACCGATCTCTTCGTCCGTGAGCTTCACTCTTCCGCACTCGCGGCAGGTGCTCTCAAGAACCCTGTGGATGGTTTTGGCGAATCCTATGTGTATCACCGGCCTCGCGAGCTCGACATGGCCAAAGTGACCTGGACAGTCCCCAGAGCGCGCCCCGCAGGTCTCACAGCGCAGTCCTGGGTCGATAACGCCAAGGCGTTTGTCCATAAGACCCCCTTCGATTGGATAACCGTCATCGTCGTAGGTATCGGGAACGGTTATCTCGGCCGCGCTCATCTTTCTGATCTCCTGCGGTGAGAGGATTCCAAACTCAATACTTCCAATAACCTTTTTCATGGATCCCATAGCTATCACACCCTGTCCTTCAGCTTGAGGGAAGGCCTTATCACCATGGCCTTCAGCTCGTCCAGCAGCAGTTTGAAGGCGTAGCTCATTTCCACCCTGCTTATTCTCTCCTCTTCCCCGCACACCGGGCAGTAGACCTTACCCCTGCGTTTGTCTTCTATCGCTAGGTGGCCGCAGTTCTCGCAGACCCATACCTCTGACTTATCGCTCTCCTCTAGCAGTCTCTCAATGAGTAGCATCGCCGCCCCGTGGCCGATGAGAACATCGCGCTCCATCTCACCGAACCTGAGACCACCTTCCCTGGCCCTTCCCTCGGTCGGCTGCTTGGTGAGAACCTGCACCGGACCTCTGCTCCTCGCGTGCATCTTGTCGGCGACCATGTGGTGAAGCCTCTGGTAATAGATGACACCTACGAACACATCGGCCTCAAGTCTCCTCCCGGTTATTCCGTCGTACATGACCTCCCTTCCGCTGTGCTTGAAGCCCAGCTCCTCAAGTTCCTTCCTGAGCATCTCCTCCGGCTCGCCAATGAAGGCGGTACCGTCAACGCGTCTGCCCTTGAGTGAGGCAACCTTTCCGCCTATGGCCTCTATGAGCTGTCCGACGGTCATACGGCTTGGAATACCGTGCGGGTTGACGATGAGATCGGGGACGATTCCATTCTCGGTCCATGGCATGTCTTCCTGAGGAACAATGAGACCCACGACACCCTTCTGCCCGTGCCTTGAGGCGAATTTGTCACCGAATTCCGGAATGCGTAGGTCTCTGGTGGTCACCTTAACGAGCTTCGTTCCGTCGCCGGTCTCGGTTATGATGACCTTATCAACGATCCCGTGCTCGCTTGGTCTTACGGCTATACTGGTTTCCCTCCTCTCCTGCAGTATTATCCCGCCAAGGCCACTCTGTTCCTCAAGGAACCTAGGGGGGGAGGTTCTCCCTACTAGGACATCCTTACCTGTGACCTTTGACTCTGGAAAGATTATACCGTCCTCGTCAAGGTGCCTGTAATATTTCTCACCTAGGTAGCCCTGGATGGTCGGGTCTGGAACCTCAAAGCGGTCGGTCTGGCCGCCGAGGTATCGCTTCTCCTCGGCTTCGTAAGTTCTGAAGAACGTTGTCCTGCCGAGTCCGCGCTCTATGGATGCCTTGTTCATAATGATGGCATCCTCCATGTTGTACCCACCATAGCTCAGGACGGCAACGACGAAGTTCTGGCCGGCCGGCCTTTCCTCGAAGCCAACTGCCTTCATTATCCTTGAGTTAACGAGCGGAACCTGTGGGTAGTGCATGAGGTGACCGCGGGTATCAACGCGCAGGCGGAAGTTCGACCAGCCGAGACCGAGGCTCTGCTTGGCCATACCTGCACCGTAGGTGTTACGCGGTGCGGCGTTGTGTTCCGGGTAGGGAACGAGCGAAGCCGGAATACCGAGTATCGCGGCCGGCATGAGCTCAAGGTGGGTGTGCTCCTCCGTGACCTCCCAGGGCCAGGTTGCCACAAGGGCGTTCTCCTCCTCCTCGGCGTCGAGGTACTCGATGACGCCCATCTTGACAAGGTCACTCCAGGTGAGGGTGCCGTTTTTTATTCCCTCAATGTGCTCACGGGTGAGCTTTGGTTCCCCGTTTTCGACAATTATTAAAGGTCTTCTTACCCTGCCATCGTCACTGTTGACGTAGATTTCCTTGACCTCTTCATCCTCATACGCCGCGACGTTGACGGCGTCGCTGATCCTGCCACTGCGCCTGTCCTCGCGTATCCTCTTTACGAGACTCCTGCCGTCCTCTACTGTTCCGATTAACACACCGTTCAGGTACACACGCCAGAGTTCGGGGTTTGGCCTCCTTTCCTCGATTGGAATGACCCCCAGCACTCCCAGGTACTTTCTGGCTTCCTCCTCGGGGATCCCCGTGGTTATCTGGGACATCAGCGCCAGGTTCTTAACCAGACCACAGTTCGGGCCCTCCGGCGTCTCGGTCGGGCAGATCCTTCCCCAGTGAGTTCCGTGGAGGTCACGGGCCTCGAAATGGGGCTGCTCCCTGCTGAGGGGGGATGTCACGCGCCTTAGATGGGAGAGGGTTGACATGTAGTTGGTCCTGTCGAGCAGCTGGCTCACACCGGTTCTTCCGCCGGGCCATGCACCGGTCGCTAGGGCATGTTCGATCCTCTCGCTGAGGACGTCTGGCCTTATCGAGTTTCTCACGAAGCGCTGGACGTTCTCGAAGGTGTAGCGCTCACCCTTCCTCTGGTAGGTCTTGGTCATCTGGTACTGCATGTCCTTCACAAGCTGGCCGAAGGCAACACGGAAGAGGTCTTTTAGGAGATCTCCTGCCAGCTTAAGTCTCTTATTGGCGTAGTGATCCTTGTCGTCCTCGCCGCGGAGGCCGAGGGACAGCTCCAGAACCTTCAAGGCCATCATGCCAAGATAGTACGCCTTTGCCTTCCTGTCAGTTTCCTCAACCCCCATGTGCGGCAGGAGATTGTTGTCCACGATGTGTTCAGCCCTTCTGAGCCTGTACTCCTTTGGCTGGCCTGGGAGGGAGAGCTTTCCTATATAATCGAGTGCCTCTTCCTTGTTGTTTATATCGCCTGCATCCTCAAGGTTTTCGAACAGGACCTGCTGGATCCTTGGGTCGTCGCTGACAGCTTCGACTATCTCCTTATCGCTCTCAAGACCCAGCGCACGCATGACGTAGATAAACTTAACTGCCTTCGGAACGTTGGGGATGTTGACGTACAGGATACCGTCCTTTTTCCTTTCGACGGTTATGAGAGCACGATAACCGTGCCGGTATGAAAATACCTTGGCAACGACTTTGTTTTGTCTTTCATCCCTCTCCACAAGGGTCTTGTTGGGGGCCAGATCTTCAATGGATACGATAACCCTTTCAGAACCGTTTATGATGAAGTATCCACCTGGATCCTTTGGGTCCTCCCCCATCTTTACTAGTTCCTCGTCGCTGAGGCCGTAGAGTCTGCACGCCTTTGATTTCAGCATTATGGGAAGCTCTCCAATGCGCGACTCCACCTTCTCCTGCTCAACGCCGTTTACAACAGGTATGAGCTCTAGGTACACGGGAGCCGAATAGGTGAGGTTCCTCATGCGGGCGTCCATGGGGTACAGTGGCTTTCTCTGTCCCTGTGCCTCCTGGAATTCGGGTTCCCCCATTCGTATCTTTCCGAATCTAACCTCGAAGTCTGGGATATCCGGTTTAACACCGCCGAATTCGTTTATGACCTCCTGCAGGCCATGATCAATAAAAGCGTTGTAAGAGTCAAGGTGCTGCCGTACGAATCCTTTCTCCTTCCAGTACGCCTCCATAACAACCCAGAGGTCATCTGGGCTAACGTCCACAACGGTCGGTCCCCTCATAATCTCACCCCAGAATCAATCCTCCACGACAAGCCTGTAGTAGTAATAGCTGCCTGCCGTTGGGCTCTTCCTCTTTATCCCTATAACATCACCGGGCTTTGCGCCAAGAGCAACAACCGCAGGGTCCGAGGCTTTGATCTGTGGGAGCTGGGATATCCTGATACGATAATTCCCGAGGAGCTCATCTTTCTCCTCCTCACTGAGAACCCTGTGCTCGGGAACTAGCTCATGATCAAATATGTTAAACTCTTTTTTCGTCGCCACCGAGAATTGCCCCCTTAACATTTTTCAAGAACGATTACCACTACCTCCCACCTGCAAGTTTGGGTATATAAGCTTTTCGAGTAGTATCTGGCCCACAGGGGTTTATATCGGTTGCGTAAAGTTTAAGAACCGATTTCAATGCCGAGAAGTTACCCTAATGTACTCATCTGTTCACACATCTCTGGAAAAGATTATAAGCAGCCCGTGATAGTTCGGGGTTCAAACTGGCCTTCCCATATGAGGGAGCAGAAATTAGCCGCGTACTAGAGAATCTGGATAATTTTAAGCAGGGTTTACTATAAAGGGAAACTTTTAAAGCAGTTTCAATTAACCATTGGCGCCCTTTGGGCACCTTCTGAGAGTGAAACACTCACCAAGCAAGCTTTGCTTGGCAAAGCCTGACCCAAAATGTTTTTACTTATTGAAGTCCTGAAAAAACTTCGTGCACTTTAAAACGGGCGATTTTGTTGGAGGTTGCTCTTATAATTATCCTCTTACGAGTGTTTTACTCTTCAAACTGCGTCCAAAGGATGCTAATAACAAGGCGGAAAACTGATTGAAGAGGATTATTTGATGGCCAAACCCTCGTTGAGAACGGAGTTAAAATATCGCACGACCTTTAAGGACATGGCACCAAACACCGTTAGAACCTTTTAATGAAACTTTTCGCCAGAAAAGTTCCCAATGGTGGGCCCGGGGGGCTTCGAACCCCCGACCACGCGGTTATGAGCCGCGCGCTCTGACCAGGCTGAGCTACGGGCCCATTGATGGCGCCGCCGCCCGGACTCGAACCGGGGACCGCCGGATTAACAGTCCGGCGCTCTACCAACTAAGCTACGGCGGCACGACCCAATGTAGGGAATACTGGGCGCGTTTATAAATCTTACGGTGAGGATAGGGGGTGTGTGGGAAGTTTGACTCCCCGCCTGTTGGGCTAAGCCCTGAGACTGAAATGGAGCCCCGGGCGGGATTTGAACCCGCGACCGGCGGATTACAAGTCCGCCGCCCCGCCAGGCTAGGCTACCGGGGCACGGTCTAAAAGCCGTGGGGTAGATTATAAAGTTTTCGTCGGGTCACGGCGAGAAATTATGAAGTAGGGGAAGTCAGTAATCGATCTCCCCCCTCTCCTGCAGTTCTCTGTACATACGCCAGGTTATAACGGGTTTTTTCACAGCTAGAACATCATCCACCCGCTTGATCGTCGCGTTGTGCGGTGCGCCCTTGACGACCTCCGGGTTGCTGTAAGCCTCCTCGCTTATCCTCTTTAGAGCTTCAACGTACGCGTCGAGTTCCTCCCTGCTGACGGTCTCGGTGGGTTCTATCATGAGTGCCTCGTGGACTATCAGCGGGAAGTATATGGTCGGCGCGTGCATCCCGAAGTCAAGGAGCCTCTTCGCCACATCAAGGGCCTTAACCCCGGTCTCCTTCTTCATGGGCTCGGCGCTGAACACAACCTCGTGCTTCCTGAGCTCCTTATGGGGCAGCTCGTAGCCGCGCGTGCCCTTCAGTCTCTGGGCCAGGTAGTTGGCATTGAGAACCGCTATCTCGCTGGCCTCCCTGAGCCCGTCCCTGCCCATTATCTTGAGGTAAGTAAGGGCCCTGACCATCACCGCGAAGTTGCCGTAGAGCTCCTTCACCTTGCCTATGCTCTTGGGTACGTCGTAGTCGAGGTAGTAACGGTCGTTCTCTTCATCGTAGCCCACGAGCGGAACCGGCAGGTAGTCCTTGAGGAATTCCTTGACTCCGACCGGCCCGCTTCCTGGTCCGCCACCGCCATGCGGGGTCGAGAACGTCTTGTGAAGGTTGAGGTGGACGACGTCGAAGCCCATGTCTCCCGGCCTGACCTTTCCGAGGACAGCGTTGAGATTCGCACCGTCGTAGTAGAGAAGCCCCCCGGCTTTGTGGACTATCTCAGCTATCTCCAGTATCTCGTCCTCGAAGATGCCGAGGGTGTTGGGGTTGGTGAGCATCAAGCCGGCC
>NZ_JALSLB010000065.1 GCF_026988555.1 Thermococcus sp.
ACGTACATTGACACGTTTGCTGGTCATTCATACCTAATTGAGGCAAAGTTTGGCGAGCTGGACTACTCAGTTTCGGATGTGATAACGGTTATTTCTTATAATGAAGATGAAACAAATGCAATAGTTGGGGGATGACAGCAATGGATAAATGAAAGACGCCAAGAATAACAAGCTAAAACTTGACGATGGAGAAGATACCAGGGATCGGGATGGGAATAATTGCCGTTCTAAACCTGGAACATCAGCGTCCAGCAACCCTTTTTAACCCTGACTCCCAACCATCAACGGTGATGGAAGTGAGGATTACCGTTAGGTACTTCGCCCGGTACCGCTCGCTCGTTGGCAAGGATGAAGAGGAGCTTGAGGTTCCCAGGGGGATTACGGTGGGAGAGCTGGTTGAGCTCCTGAAGAAGAGACATTCCGTTCTGAGAAACGAGGTCTTCGCCGAGGAGGACGACCTCGCGGATGTGCATGTTTCGAAGAACGGCCGCTACGTGGGCTTTGATGATGTTCTCAGGGAGGGGGACAAGGTTGCCATATTTCCCCCGGTGAGCGGTGGTTGAGATGCTGGGCGGGAGGGAACTTGAAAGGTATGACCGGCAGATACTGATCTTTGGAAGGGATGGGCAGGAGAAGCTGAAGAACTCCAAGGTCGCCGTTGTGGGTGTGGGAGGTATCGGCAGCCCTGCCGCGTACTATCTGGCCGCCGCCGGCGTTGGCACGCTCCTCCTCGTGGACAACCAGAAACCCGAACTCAGCAACCTCAACAGGCAGCTTCTTCATTGGGAGGAGGACGTCGGGAAAATCTCGAAGGCTGAATCGGCCCGCTGGAAGCTCGAGCGATTCAACAGCGATATCGTTGTGGAGACCTTCGCCGGGGAGCTCAACGTGGACAACATCGAGGAGGTGCTCGAGGGGGTCGATGTGATAGTTGACTGCCTGGACAACTTTAAAACGCGCTACCTCCTTGATGATTACGCCCACCAAAAGATGGTTCCGCTGGTTCACGGTGCGGTTGAGGGTACTTTCGGTCAGGTCACCACGATAGTCCCCAGAATCACGAAGAGCCTCAGGGAAATATTCCCCGACATGAAAGAAACTGGGGATGGCTTCCCCGTGCTTGGGGCAACCGCCGGGGTTGTGGGTTCCCTTCAAGCCATGGAGGTTATAAAGCTCTTGACTGGACTGGGGGAGCCCCTTCTGAACAAGCTTCTTCTCATTGACTTGGCATTTAACACCTTTGAGGTCGTGGAGCTCCGTTAGGGTTTTTCCACTTCCCTCTTATGGTTGACCCCCGTTACGTTTATTACCTCATCCCAGCTTCCTTCCTGGACTATCGTCATGTTGCCCATGGTGGGGTCACTCACTTCCGCCTCGGAGATAGCATCGTAAGAGATTCTCCCCCATTTAAGCTCCCCGTTAACAAAGTGCAGCTCCAGCAGGCCGTTGCTGACGTTGAGTTCGGCGCTGGGTGTTGGGGAGAAGTACGTTGCGGCCATCTTGAGCAGGTCGCTGGTATCTACCCTGTAAACGAGCGTCAGGCCGTTGTCTTCCTTCCTCCGAATGGGCGTTCTCTTTATGTACTTTCTCGCGAGGCTGATGAGGTTGTAGTCCCAGACGAGGTCACCCATTGCGGAGTTGTTCACCTCCATCCAGCCGCTCAGAGTTTTCGTGTAGATCCTCCCGTTGATTATCCTGGTGTATGTCGTGCTCGATGTTCCGTCTGAGAGGCTCGTGGTCGTCGTGTTTATGATACCGTTCCTCCCCTGGAAATCGAGGTATGCCGCCTCCAGGATTCTGAGCTGGAGCTTGTCCGTCTGGGAGAAATTCCCCTGGGTAACCGTTACGTTGAGATCAAGGGTAACGTTGCTCGTGTACTCGACCTGGCGGACCCCCGAGAGCCATTCTTCCGGGCTAGGGGGGGAGGGTGTGGTTGTTGTCGTTGGACTGGTTTCCGTTGGTGATGACGTGGTTGTGGGGTGGGGCGAGGCGGTCTGAGGGGTGGTTCCCGGGGCGGTTCCGCTCGTGCTTGAGCTCCCCCCTCCCGGGGAGGAGATGCAGCCACCCATAACCGCCGCGAGCAGGATCACTACAAGTATCAGTGCATACCTTCTCATTTTTTCACCTCTACTGAGTGGACCCAACGGGACTTAAAACTTTCGTGGAGGCCGGCAAAGTTTAATTGTCGGAACGCGCAATATTGATCGGTGAAGGTGATGAAGGTCCGGTTGACGAGGGAGCGCTTTGACCTGATGGAGGCGCTGGAGCTGATAGCTGTGCCCCAAGCGGGTGGATACGTTTTCTTCCTTGGGAGGGTCCGCAGTGAGGGCCACGGGAGGAAGGTTCTGAAGCTCGTGTACGAGGCTTACCCTGAGATGGCGGAGCTGGAAATGATCAGAATAAGGGAAGAGGCCCTCAAACGCTTTTCCATCCTGGACATGGTGATCTGGCATCGCTACGGGGAACTTCCCGTTGGTGAGGATACGATACTCATCGTTGCCTCCGCCAGACATCGGCGGGATGCTTTTGCTGCGTGTGAATGGGCAATAGACGAGGTCAAGCGCCGCGTTCCTGTGTGGAAGCGTGAATTTACGGATGAGGGCGTGTTCTGGATAGAGGGCGAGCGGGCAATTCCCGAAAAGTGAACACTTATGTTCTCTCCATTTTTTGCGAACTATTTAAAATAGTGTGCAAAATCGGAATAGAAAAAGTATATATATGATCGGCCCCGTATTCCTCTCGGTGGTCTCAATGGAAGAGGTAGTGTACGGTGCTGGTGGGGTCGTTGAGGGGACCTCTCATCCTCACATAGTTTCGGTTTCTAAGCCTCCCTGGAGCAACAGGGAGCACTATGGAAGGTTGGAACGGTTGATAGTCCAACTGGGGGCTGGAAAAGGAAGATTCTCAGAAGCTACCGGTATTCCCCGCTCCATTGGATGCATAGGGAACAACCGGTTCGTCCTGCACAGGGAGCCAATGAGCGTGGAGCGCCTCCGAGAGCTACTGTTTGAGTTCTCCCATCTCCGCGGAAGGGAGCTGTGGCTGACGAACTACGACAACGTTGAGTACCTGATGGCGATGGCTTCCTACGCACTTGAACTGGAGATTCCCGCCGTTTACGCGGTTCTGCGTCTGGAAGACATCTATAAAGTTCGCCCCATCGGGGGGGTGCGTTTTATAGTGGAGTTTGAGTACTCACCCGAGAGATTTGAAGAGATCGAACGCATAGACTGGCTCTACGGGGCCCTCATCCTGGCCACGGCTTCTCAATACGAGGAGATACGCAACCTCCGGACGACGTTTCAGGGGGAGGTGTACGTGGACGTTCTGTACCCCGGATCCCTTAGAAAGGTCGATTTCAACCTGATTGAGCTTAGAAGAACACTGAACCTCAGCAATGAGACGTATCACGACTGCCTTGCCGGAACTGTGGCACTTACGGCGGACGGCTACTTCCTGCCCTGTCCCCTTCTGAGGAACTACATAGTTGCCGATGCGAAGGAAGAGAGTTTAAAACGGGCCCTGCGGAAAAAACGCCTTAAATCCTTCTGGAAGCTTACGAGGGACAGCCTCAATGAGTGCAAAACATGCCCATTCAAGTACCTCTGCCACGACTGCCGTGCCCTTGAGTACCAAGCGACGGGGGACATCCACGGCGTTGAGTACTGTCAGCTAGAACTCTAATATCGAACGGTAGCCCTTTCCATCTTTTCTGACCATGTCCGTGTACCTCCTCATTCCCTTCTTGGTGTTGATCTCGTTGAAGGCCGGGGTGAAGTACTGTATGAGAAGCTTTTCAACGTAGTTGCTGAACTCCAGTATCTTCGTGCCCAGGTCCTCGCTCGACGAAAAATACCATTCTATGAAGTACCCGTAGCCCAGCAGAACACCGATGTTTATCTCGTAGTCATTGAATCTCTCCAGCACTCGGTCATTGAGTCCTTTCGAGATTCCTATGACCCCCCTGTCATGTATGTTCATGTCCAGGTTCGCGTCGAATCCTTTGAGTATGCCCTCCTCCCTCAGCCGGTTTATCATGTACTTGACCGTTGGCCTGCTCTTTCCGAGCCTTCTCGCGACCTCCGTCATGGGGGTTCTCGCGTCAACCTTAAGCATGTCCATCAAACGGGCGTAATCGTGACTCAGGTCCCACTCCCCAAACGTTTCTTTCTTTGGGTTAGGGTAGCCTCTGACCCTGTAGTATTCGTAATCGTTCGAATACCTTGACAGGAGTTCATCAACCCTGTCCAGTTGGTCCACGGGGACTGAGATTATCATGGTTAGCCCGTTCTTAAAACCGAATGCTGGGTTTGAGTAAGCCACAAACGGGTTGGCCGCGAGTCTGTAGTTCACCTCCACCAGCTTCTCCCTGGGAATGCTCAGGAATGCGAGCACGCTGTCGAGGCCGATCCGCCTTATGTTGTAGAGGGCGTTGACCTGCACCTGCTTGCCGACCCCGTAGTACTTGTCGTAAAGTCGCTTGAGCTTGTAGTAATCAACGTTTTCTTCCTTGGATATCCTCCTGAGGCTATCCAGGGGGTGTTTCTGCAGGAGTTCCACGAGAAATTCAAGCTCTTTCACAGATGGTTCTCCCATTTTAACTCACCTGAGTCTGCGGGAAAAGGTTATATCTGTTGCGGTATTAAATTTTCCGGTGGTGGCAATGGTGAAGATCGAGGTCGTTGATGTTGATAAACCGGAGGGCGTTGAGGCTGTCATCGGTCAGGGAAACTTCTCCGTGTTCACCGTGGACGACCTTGCCAAGACCCTTCTGACCGCAGTCCCCGGCATAAAGTTCGGTGTGGCTATGAACGAGGCCAAACCCCAGCTGACGAGGTTCACCGGAAACGACGCTGAGCTTGAAGGGCTGGCGGCAAAGAACGCACTTAAGATAGGCGCGGGTCATGTCTTTGTAATCCTCATGAAAAACGCCTTCCCGATCAACGTTCTGAACGCGATTAAGGCGCACCCTGCGGTGGTCATGGTTTACGGGGCCAGTGAGAACCCCCTGCAGGTGATAGTTGCCGAGACTGAACTTGGCAGGAGCGTCCTTGGAATCGTCGATGGCAAGGCCGCGAAGAATGTGGAGACCGAGGAACAGAGGAGGGAGCGCAGGGAGCTGGTTGAAAGAATAGGCTACAGGATAGACTGAGGCGACAACCTTTTATCTTCTCCTCTCCTCTTTCCTTCGGTGGTTTCATGAGGCTTGCGTTCATAACTTCTAACCCTGGTAAGGTGGAGGAGGCGAGGAAGTACTTTAGGTCCTTGGGAATCAAGGTTTATCAGCTCAGGGTGGACTATCCTGAGATACAGGCGGACACCCTTGAAGAGGTCGCAGAGTACGGTGTCCGATGGCTGGCCGAACGCATTGATGGACGCTTCTTCCTCGATGATTCCGGGCTTTTTATCGAGGCCCTTTGGGGCTTCCCTGGGGTCTACTCGGCCTACGTTTACAAAACCCTCGGTATCGATGGAATACTCAAGTTGCTGGATGGGCTTGCCGACAGGAGGGCGCACTTCGAGAGCGTGGTGGCTTACTGGGACGGGGAACTCCACCTCTTCTCCGGCAGGGTCGATGGCGAGATAACCACGGAGAGGCACGGAAGCGGCGGCTTCGGCTTCGATCCGGTGTTCAAACCGACGGGCTTTGAGAGGACTTTCGCCGAAATGACAACCGAGGAGAAGAACAAGATATCTCACCGCGGGCAGGCCTTAAAGGCCTTCTCAGAGTGGCTAAAGGAAAACCTTAAATAAGGATAACCCTCAACACCCAACAGTCTAAGTTGTATAAATGACGAAGGGGGTCGCCATGGGTTTCTCGCTTGATGGAACCGATATGCGGTTGCTGAGGGAGCTTAAGGAAAACGCAAGGGAGAACATAGCCTCATTGAGCAAGAAACTGGGAATCCCGAGGACCACGGTTCACTACCGCATCAAGAAGCTTGTTGATGAGGGTATAATAGAGAAGTTCACCGTGAAGCCCAACTACAAAAAGCTGGATCTTGGAACCACGGCCTTCATCCTCGCCAGGTACGACCCCGAGTCCGGTCTGAACCAGCGCGAGGTGGCCCAGCGTATAGCGGCCCTTGGCGGCGTCTATGAGGTTCACATCATAGCTGGCGAGTGGGATCTTCTTATAAAAGTCCGCGCCCCGAGCTCCGAGGAGGTTGGCAGGATAGTCGTTGACAGGCTCAGGGAAGTCAGGGGGATTGGTCAGACGGTTACGATGGTCTCCTTCGTCACTGTCAAGGAGGAGCTTTGAATTCAGGGGCGATGATCGGCGTTCTCCTTTCTGATCTTGTGATGATGCGAGGTTTGGTGAGCCCTGATACCACCTACATGACGCAGCACTCGTAGATTATCTCAACATCCCTTATAGTTTTCGCCCATTCAATAACTTTTCGCGGCGGGTTCGTCAGCCTGTCAACTCCCGCCAGAACCGCCCCCCTATCGAACTCAAGGCGCCATCTTCCAGTCGGCCGCATGCACCCTATACTCAGTTCACCCCCAAACCTCTCGCGGGCGTATTCAACGACCTTCAGGCTCTCCACGACGCTTGGCCTCGGGACGTTCTCCATTTCCGTCCCCCTCGTCGGGATGAGCACGTCAAGTACGAGGACGTCTATGGGATATCCTACCAGCATGTCAATGGCTTTGAACTCCCAGCCTATCCTCCCGAAGTCGAGACCTATCGTTATATGGGGCGCAACCCTCACTCCAGCATCGGTGAGCAGGTCGAGGATTCTTAGGTAATCCCTCACGGTTCTGTCTATCCTGTACACGCGTTTTATCACGTCATCGTCGCCAACGAAGTCGAGGGAAACTGCGTCGACGTATTTAACCCACTTCAAATCACTCTCGTCTATGAATCCCACGTGGGCGTTGAGCTTCAGGTTCGTCCTTCTCTTTATCTCCTTTATCTCTCCGGCGTGGGAGTCGATGGGAACCTTGAGCCTGCCGTCCATCCCGCCACTGAGGAGACAGCCGAGGTAACCCTCTCTGGCGAGGTTCAGGCAGTAGTTCAGCAGGTCTCCCCGCTCAGGCTTCATCATGCTTTCAAGGTAATGCTTCCCACAGTGGGCGCAGTTGAGGGTGCAGTAGTTTCCGGTGAGTGATATTGAGGGGAACTTCGGCCCAGGTATGTAGATCTTCAGTTTCTGTCTTCCGGCCATTTCTTTCACCCCGTGCGGAGCTTGATGGGGGTTTCGTTCTGATCATCCCCGTTCGCAGCGCCTCTGAAGAAAAACTTGAAGTCGAGGATATAACGGTTTTGGGACAATTCCGTGGAAAAATGGAAATAGGGGGGTCAATCCTTCCTTCTTCTGAAGAGCGGCCACCAGGCCTTATCGCCGAAGAGGCTCATCATGGCGGGTCCTATGAAGTAGACCGCCATTATTGCCGTTAGCAGCACGCCGAAGGCGAGGGCAAAGCCCATCTCCCTGGTTCCCCAGGTACCGCTGAGCATCAACGATCCGTAGGTGGTTGCCAGGACGGCTGCGAGGCCTATCACGAGGGTATCCATGGTTCCGGCTGCCACTATCAAGGACTCCACCGCGGAGCGCCGCTCGAACTCGTCCCTGGCCTTCACCAGGTAGAAGCTGTTGTAGTCTATGCCGACTCCCATGAGCACGACGAAGACCATCAGCGGCAGGAACCACATGACCTCCTGTCCGAATATCTTCTCGAAGAGCCACGTCGATACCCATATGCTGGTCATCACTCCGAGGAATATCGTGGCCATAGTGGACAGCACCGCGGGCATTCCCCTAAGCGTCGGTATCAGAGAGAGAAACATTAGCAGCAGGGCAACCGGCAGGATTCTGTGCCAGAAGATGTTGTTTATCTTGTCACTGAGGTCCATTGAAAGCGCTGCGCTCCCACCGACCATGGCTTTCCTTATCTCCCCGCCCTTTTCGGTGAAGCCCTTGACGTAGTCCCTGAGATCCTTGACGAGTGCCTTGGCTTCGTTGCTGTCCGGGCTGTACCTCCCTGAAACCTGTATCAGCACAGTTCTCCCGTCCTTTGAGATATAGCGCGAGCCCCCTAGTGATTCTATGTTCCTGAGGCTCAGGTTGCTGACAGGTTCCCCATATGGCATGGTGGGTGAGTAGACAGTAGTGACCCCGCTGAACTTTGATACCCCCAGACTGATCTTCTGGATCGTCTTAAGGTCTGAGTCACTTATCGGCCCGTTGAACTCCAGAACGATGTAGTAGGGTGACGACACGGCCGCCCCGAACTTCTCCTGGCTGAGCTGGAGGAAGTGATACGTCTCGCTGTTCTCTGGAAGGAAAAGGGTCATGTCATGGCTTCCGTTGAAGTGGAAGAACGTGTATGTCGCTGGAACGGCTATCAGCAGTCCAACCAGCAGGACGACTTTGGCGTGTTTGGTTACCCACTCGGCTATCCTGCTCCTCTCGTGAACATCAGGGGATATGAACCTAAGATGCCTCGGCCACCAGAAGGCCGCTTTGTCACCAACCAGAGCAGTTATCGCCGGTATGAATGTCAGGCTGGCTATCAGCACGGTCACGACGGCGAGGGGTGCTATTATGCCCATCTGCTGGAACATCGGGAACTCGTAGGCCAGGGTGAAGGATGCGAAGGCAATGATGTCTGTGAAGGCGCTGGCCAGGACGGCGTCCTTGGAGCGCTTCAGGGCTTCGGAAACAGCCTTCTCGTGGGTGTAGCCCTCAGCAAGATACTCCTTGAAGCGGTGGAGGTAATAGGTCGAGTAGTCGATGCCGAGGCCTAGGGAGGTGGTTATCGTTATCATCCTGGCCCAGCTACCGACGTCGGTGATGCCACCCTTTGCCGCCAGGTACGTCAGCCCAAGCGCGGTTAAGCTCGCCGTTGCAACGCCCGTGAACGGCAGCAGGGTGGCCAGTAGGGCGGCTCCCATCAGGATGAACAGGATGATCAGTGCCCCAAGGACGCTGGCCCGGGTTGTCCTTTCGTTGTCCTTCTGACCGAGGGCAAACATCTCGTGGAGCTCCATCGGGTTGCCTCCGAGGGCCCCGGTTACGTTGGGGTAGTACTTCTTGAACTCCTCGATGGCAATCCCCTTGACGATGGTTGCGTTTCCGGCCAGGTACTTGTACTGATCCTGACCCGGTGCCGTTTTACCTATGGGGACGAAGGTTATGAGCATGGTGGTGTTGTCGTTGCTTTTGAAGGCCTCTATATAGGACCTGGCCGTTCTGTATATGCTGGGGTATATCTGCTCTGCTATTGGCCTAACGTCACTCACAGTGAGGGCGTTTGGATTGTCCCTGAACGTGAAGGCCAGGTCAACCAGCCGGGTAGTGTTCACGTTGAACTTTACACCACCCACACCTCTCTTGACGTAGGGCTGGATTATCCTCCCAACTTCCGCCTTCACCATGGCATCGAGCCTCCCCTCATCCAGGGGGTACCCTCTGACGACCTCCTTGACTATCCTCACAACGGCCTCTTTAACTTCCTCCGGGGTTCCGGGGGGGAGGGTCCCGCTTATCTTCTCCATGGTGGCGTTGAGGAACGTCTCCTCCGCCAAGGTCTTTGGGCTTTCCCCGCTGTAGAGTGCCCTTACCGTTTCCGCGGTTTGAGGTCCTTTGACGTTCCCAGGGATGAGTGCCAGGACGACACTAACCGTGGCGTTTTCAAGGTTCTCCCCGCTTATTATCCCGTCGGGATTCGACGTTGCCTCATCAACGACAAGTCCTGCAACGGCTTCAGGGTTCACTACCTTTCCGGCCAGCTTTCCTATGAGGCCCTCCCTGAGTGTGTCCTTTGCTATCCCGTCGAGCTCTCTACTCCCCCCGTGGCTCTCGTAAACGGCCTTTAGAAGGCTCTTTGGGGTGCTTGGAGGACTGAGCTTTGAGATTACATCCACGGTCGCGTTCTCAAGGGCGCCAGGGTTGTTGGAGATGAGCCCCTCTGCGAGGGGGTCGCCGTTCAGGATCGTGCTCACCATCAGCGGAACGGCTTTTTCGAGCTCCTGGGGAACTTCCTTCTCTAGAGCCTCTATTAAAAGGGAGCTTTCCAGCTCCCGGGTCGGTCCCTCCCTGAGAAGGGTCGTAAGTACCTCCGCCGCCCTTGGACTCCTGATCACTGGACTGTTCGGGTTTTTCTCTCTGAGGAAGGCCATGGCGAAGTTGACCGTCGTGGATTCGACGGCGTCAGCCTTCGGGTTCTTCCCCAGGGAGATGGATGCGTTGACGAGCAGGGACATGGTCTCCGGATCGACTTCACCCATTCCTGGAACCTTGAGCGTCGTGTTGCTCTCCGCTATCGCCTCCGGGAGAGAGCGGAGTGCGGCGGTGGCCATTCCGGAGACCACCCCCTCAAGTTCGGCCGGCTGAAGCCCCTGGAGGACGAAATTTGAGCCCTTTTCTGCGTCGAAGGCCTGAACCCTCGAGATGAATTCTTCCCCGTACAGCCCGGCCATCCACCTTTGACTCTCGCCGGTTCCGTTCAGGATGAGCTTTTCGGTGGTCTCGGCTAGAACACCGTCGGTTATGCTGCCGCTCCCACCCTGAGAGTATATCGGATAGAGGGTGTTGAAGACCGCGAAGACGAATTCTTCGGTGGTCCCCGTTTGTGAGGCTATGGTGCTGGCCTCTTCCTGGCTGAGCGTCCCCCGGTCGTAGGCACCTATGTCTAAGAGCGCTTTATGGACCGCTATGACTCCGATGAAAGTTCTTCCATAGCTCTCGTTCAGGGAGTAGAGGGCGGCGTTGGTCCCGGTTATGCTTGCGTTTATGTTCCTTAAAAGGGTGCTCGTCTCTGTGAGGTTTTGGTGCAGCATCACATAGGCGTGGTCTGTCTCGTTGAGGGCGAGGCTCAGGTTGTTCATCCGGGTGTACAGGATGGTGAGGTTTCTCCTGAGGGCAAGGTATCCCTGGGCGGTTGCCAGGAGGCTCTCCTTCATGGCCTCCGTTGTGTTGGCCAGGGCGTAGGTCTGAGAGAGGGCCTTTCCATAGCTCTCGTTGGTCTTAACCGCGATCGAGTAGAGCATCCCGCTGACGTTGGCGGTCATCCTGGTGACGTTGAGGGCGACCTCATGGCTCATGTTCCGCAGCATGTCCATCACGTCGTAGTAGGAGGTAACGTTGTGGGCGTACCTCCCGTCGACCCGCTCCTTGAAGGCCTCGTAGGCCTCCCTGCTTCTGACGTCGTTAACCTTCACATTGGTGAGTATCAAGTAAGTCGTGTTCTCACTTCCGGCCCCGGTGAAGTTCTTCGTGACAATCTCCTGGACTTCCACGGACTCTATGTGCTTTGGAAGCATCTGATCCATCCCGTACTGGGTTATGCTGTTGAGCTTTACGGCCAGGGGTATCGATACCACGATTATCAACAGCCATATCACGAGAACGAGCTTCCCGTGGCGCGCGATCCAGTTGTTCCAGGCCATTGGGACACCTCCACAAGTCTTTTAAAGGGGTTGAACCCTACATGTCAGTAACGGATATGTCTTTAACACATAGGTTTAATCCAAACATGTCTACTTCGGAGAGGTTATAAACGTTTTGGCGGTGGGAGAGATGCCCAAGGATGAGGCGGAACTCGTGAGGAGTATGTTCACGGTCCCCATGCGCAACTTGATCCTCCTGATAATTGGATTGAGGGGAGAGGCGCACGGCTACGAGATACTGAAGGAGATAGAATCGATAGCGTCAGGAATATGGAAGCCCAGTCACGGGAACCTCTACACCATGCTCGGTAAGATGGTTGACAAGGGCCTTGTTGAGCCCCACGAGGAGTATCGTGGGAAGAGGAGGCTCGTTAAGTACTCCCTGACGGAAAGGGGCTGGAACTACCTCAGAGAGGCCAACGAGCTCGCCCTTAAATCCCTCTACACCGCCCTCCAGTACCATGAGATGATGAGAAAGAAGCTGGAGGAACGCGGCTACGGGCGGGAACTGGCCGAGGAGGCTATAGACGAGTACCTCAAGGTTCTTGACAGGGTCTGCAACATACTGGACGCCAAGAGGAAGGCCCTCAGGGACATGCTTGGAAGGAAGTGAAGGACAGGGGCGCTTCCCCCGTTCAAAAAAAGTAGGGAGTCAGAGGAAGGGGTTGTGGAACTTCCTGCCAGGGTAAACTGATATCCCCTCGAGCTCCTCCTCTATGCGTATGAGCTGGTTGTACTTGGAGTTCCTATCCATTCTTGCTGGGGCACCAGTCTTTATCTGCCCGGTGTTCAGGGCAACGGCCAGATCGGCTATGAACGGGTCGTCGGTCTCGCCTGAACGGTGGGAGACGACAACACCCCATCCAGCGCGATATGCGGTGTAGGCGGCGTCGATGGCTTCGCTCAGGCTGCCTATCTGGTTGACCTTCAGGAGGAGCGCGTTGGCGGCACCCATCTCAATGGCCTTCCTTATCCTCTTCGGGTTGGTGACGAAGATGTCGTCCCCCACTATCTGTATCTTCTTCCCGAGCTCCTTCGTTATCAGCGCGAAGCCCTCCCAGTCCTCCTCGTGGAATGGGTCCTCGAGGGAGACTATCGGGTACGTTGAGATCAGTTCCCTGTAGAGCTCGAGGAGCTCTCCGTTGGTGTACTCCTTGCCGTTGACGACGTACTTTCCAATGTCCTGATGGAAAAACTCGCTTGATGCAGGGTCCATGGCAAAGGCTATCTCATCGCCGGGCTTGTAGCCGGCCTCTTCTATGGCCTTTATCAGGAGCTCGAATGGCTCGTGGGGTTCCTTCAGCGGCGGGGCAAAGCCCCCCTCGTCGCCCACGTTGACGGCGTCCTTACCGTAGCGCTCGGCGATGACGCCTTTGAGAACGTGGTAGGTCTCGGAAACCCATCTGATGCCCTCCCTGAACGAGTCCGCGCCGACTGGCATTATCATGAACTCCTGGAAGTCGAGCTCGTTGCCCGCGTGAACGCCGCCGTTGATGACGTTGCTCATAGGAACCGGCATGACGTAGGCGTTTGTCCCTCCGATGTACTGGTAGAGCGGAATGCCAAGGGCGTTGGCCGCTGCCTTCGCAACGGCTAGGGAGACACCGAGGACGGCATTGGCCCCGAGGTTGCTCTTGTTCTCGGTGCCGTCAAGCTCGATCATAAGAGTGTCGATGTCCCTCTGCCAGGTGACATCCATCCCCGTTATCTCGGGGGCGATTATCTTGTTGACGTTCTCAACGGCCCTTCTGACGCCCTTTCCGTGGAAGCGCTTTCCGCCGTCGCGGAGCTCAAGGGCCTCGTGCGTTCCGGTGGAAGCTCCACTGGGGACGGCAGCCCGCCCCATGCTCACGGGAGTGTAAACCTCGACCTCAATCGTCGGGTTTCCCCTGCTGTCGAGTATTTCCCTTGCAAGGACTCCTGTTATCTCAAACGGGTTCTCCATCTCAATCACCTCGGGTGATATTCCCGACAGGACATATAAAGGTTTTAGGTTCCGGTTGTTCGTTCCGCTTTTCATCAGCCGCGGCGGTGGGCTTTTAAGTACACCCGTGTACCTTTGATCATGGAGTGGAAGAAACGGCTTCGGGAGGACGGATTCATCGAGGTCGGTGGGTTCCGTGTGGAGCTCACGCTGGACAACACCTTCATGGACGTGGGGTACATCCCAAGGATAGCTGTTTACGATGACCTGACCGGTAGATGGCACGTTCTCAGGAACCCTATTCCCCGCGGACGAACCCTGGAGGAGAACTGGGATAACGCGGTGGCGCTCCTGGAGCGGATCGCTGGGGGAAAGGAGTGGCCCGTTCTAGGAGACGATGAGGTCTCGGAGAGGTTGGCCCGCGCCCTGCTGGGTCTGGGTTCGTCATCCAGTACCTCGGGGAGTGGGTAGTAACCCCTCAAATTTTCCTAGTGTACCCCCATTCTTGGAGGGAAACACTAAAATATCCGGGGATGCAACATCCTTCGGTGAGTTGTGATGAAGGACTATATCGATGTTGCCAGGTACATCGATCACACCAATCTGAAACCCTACGCAACGAAGGAGGACATCACCAGGCTCTGCGATGAGGCCGTCCAGTACGGCTTCTACGCGGTGTGCGTCAACCCCTACCGGGTTAAGCTCGCCAAGGACTACCTGAAGGGGAGGGGGGCCAGCGTTAGGGTGGCGAGCGTCATAGGCTTCCCGCTCGGAGCGACGCCAACGGAGGTTAAGGTCTTTGAGGCCACAAAGGCCTTAGATGACGGTGCGGATGAGCTTGACATGGTCATCAACATCGGCGCGCTGAAGGATAAGGACTACGAGTACGTGAAGAAGGACATAGCCGGGGTCGTGAGGGTCGCCCACGAGAAGGGCGCGAAGGTCAAGGTCATCATCGAGACCTGCTACCTCACCGAGGATGAGAAAGTCAAGGCCTGCGAGCTTGCCAAAGAGGCCGGCGCAGACTTCGTCAAGACCTCAACGGGCTTCGGAACCGGCGGTGCAACCGTTGAAGATGTCAGGCTGATGAGGAAAGTGGTCGGCCCGGAGATGGGTGTTAAGGCCGCGGGGGGAATCAGAACCTACGAGCAGGCGGTTGCTATGATAGAGGCCGGGGCCACCAGAATAGGGGCCTCAAGCGGGGTAAAAATAATTCAAGGTGCTCGAAGATGATGGAGGTTAAAGAGCTTCTCCAGGCGGTTATCTCTGATTTTGAGGGGGAAGGCCTAAAGCCGGACATACTGCTGGCGGGCCCGGGGTTTATTCAGTACGCGAAGGATGCACTTGCCGAGTGCTCACTTAAGATATACCGGATAGAGGAGCTTGGATACGACGCCGTCGTGGCGGACTCCGCATACCTTGGGCAGATGAAGAGGGCGTCAAGAAGGGTGTCGATCGAGCCGCTCCTAAGGGAAAGTGAGATGTGGAAGGAGATCCATGAACTGGACGTCTAGTCTCATATGAGGTCTTCGACCTCCGGGTACCTCTTTTTTATGACCTGTGCGAGGCCGGCCCCCACCAGTATCCCGGTGATAGCCTGAACCGTGTTTCCAGGAACCTCTGTCGCCGCGGCAGGCACCCCGAACATGTACGCCTCAAAGAGGAAGTAGCCGGATACCATTATGATCCCACCTATTGTGCCACCGACGATCAGCATTCCAACGTTGTCCGACCTCTTCGCGATGTAACCAACCGCCAGACCCTCCAGGCCCTTAACGATAAGCGTTATCGGGGCCCAGCCCGCGTATCCCCCTATTATGTCGCCCAGTGCTGATCCGACGCCGCCGGCAAACACCCCGACGACCGGTCCGAAGACCATTGCGGCGAACATCACCATAGTGTCCCCGATGTTTATGTAACCGCCGGTGGCTGGTGTGGGTATCTTGATGAAGTTCGTTGCCACGGCTACCAGCGCCGCCATTATCGCTGATATTGCCATTACGTTGGCGCTCCTGAACCTATCTCTTTTGACCCATACGTAGGCCATGAACACGACCACGGCAGAGGTGATGATGTACCTCCCGTAAGGTTTGAGGATCTCTGTAAGGTCCATTCTCGATCACCGTCGGAATTTCAAGTTACAACTTTAAAAACTTGACTGGAACGTCCGGGAACGTGCCATAGGAGCAGGAAAAAAGAGAACGGAAATCATCCGAGGGCGGCCTTGAGGGCCTCCTCGAAGATCTCCATCGCGACGTCTACCTCCTCCTTCGTGACGACCAGCGGCGGTATGAAGCGGAGTGAGTTATCTCCGCAGCCGAGGAGGACGAGTCCGCGCTTAGCGGCCTCCTTGACGACCCTGTTCCTGATCTCCGGGTTCTTTTCTTTGCTCTCCTTGTCCTTGACGAACTCAACCGCCTGGGCGAGACCGAGACCCCTAGCATCGCCGATGACCTCGTAGTTCTCCTTGAACTCCTCCAGATATCTGTGCAGGTGGTCGCCGACCTCCCTGACGTGCGGGAGGAGCTCCTTGATTATCTCAACGACCTCTATTCCGGCCGCTATGGCTACCGGGTTGCCGCCGAAGGTGGTTGCGTGCCTTCCGGGCTTGTCGAAGCTTATCTCCTTCCTGTGAACGACGCCGGCGAGCGGAAGCCCTCCACCTATGGCCTTACCGAACTGGATGAGGTCGGGGGCGACTCCAAAGTGCTCGATGGCCCAGAACCTTCCGGTTCTCCCTATGCCCATCTGAACCTCGTCGTCCGCGAGGAGGATTCCATATTCGTCGGCGAACTTCCTGAGGGCCTTGAAGAAGTTCTTCGGCGGGACGACGTAGCCGCCTTCACCCTGTATCGGCTCGAAGAATATCGCACCGACCTCGTGCGGCGGGACGTGCTTGAATGCGTACTCCTCGATGAAGTCAAGGACCCTGTTGGTGAGCTCGTCCGGCTCCTCGTAGCCGTCGATTCCCCAGAGGTTCCTGTAGGGGTTCGGGTAGGGGATGTGGGTGACGCCGGGCATCGTCGGGAAGAAGCCGTCCTGCTGAACCCACTTGCTGGCAGTGAGTGAAAGAACCGCCTGCGTCCTGCCGTGGAATGCGTGGTAGAACGCGAGGAACTGCTTCCTTCCGGTTCCGTACTTGACGAGCTTCATGGCGGCCTCGTTGGCCTCGGCACCGCTGTTTCCGTAAACGACCTTCTTCTCGAAGTTCCCTGGGGCGAGCTCCACGAGCTTCTCGGCCAGTACAACCGCGTTCTCGTAGAAGAAGTCAGTGAGCGAGTAGTGGGTGAACTTCTCGGTCTGCTTCTTTATGGCCTCGACGACGCGCGGGTGGGCATGGCCGACGTTTATGACACCAACGCCGCTCGCGAAGTCGTAGAAGACGTTCCCATCGACGTCGTAGACCCTTATTCCCTCTCCGTTGTCGATGACTATGGGAAGGTTCTCGGGGTCCTGCGTTGTCGTCGCGAGGTACTCAAAGTTCTCCTTTATAACATCCATGGCCTTCGGTCCTGGAAGTTCTTTAACGTTAGGTCTAACCACCATGTGCATCACCGCCCCAGATTGGGGGTTCACCTTTATAAGTCTGTGTTCATCAATGAACATTTTTGACCGAAGAATTTTCGACAATGCTCGAAGAAGTACGAATTGTTGGGCCGGTACCTTGAAAGGTTGTTGTTCCGCAATCAACCGAGGGCGCTATGGTTGGGCCCTGAAACAACGGGGTGATCGGCAGGGTGTGATTAAAGGGAATGCTGGGGAAAAGCTCACTCCCCGTTCCTTTCCTTCCATTCATCGAGCAGTTCCTTCGCCGCGGCCGCGGCTATGGCCCCCTGACCGACCGCCACTGCAATCTGTTTGAAGACGTTGGTTATGTCCCCGGCGGCGAAGAGTCCTTTGACCTTTGTACGCATGTACATATCCACCGGTATGTAGCCAGCCTCGTTGGTTACACCGAGGTGCTTGACGAACTCCGTCTTCGGTTCGTAGCCTATGAAAACAAAGACTCCGTCCACCGGCATCTCCTGTTCTATGCCCGTCTTGACGTTTCTGAGCCTAACGGCCTCAACCCTGTCCTTCCCCACTATCTCCGTGACCACGGTATCCAGTACCGCCGGGATGCCGCTCTCCTTGAACCTGTCCTGGAGTATCCTGTCCGCCCTGAACTCCTTCCGTCTGTGGACGAGCGTGACGTCGACGCCTATGCTCTTCAGATAGAGGGCCTCCTGAAGGGCGGTGTTTCCTCCGCCGACAACGATGACCTTCTTGCCCTTGAACAGCGGGCCGTCACACGTGGCGCAGTACGAGACACCCCTCCCGTAGAACTTCTCCTCACCGGGAACGCGGAGCTTCCTCGGGGCAGCGCCTACGGCCACTATGACGGTCTTGGCTTTGTAAACGGCCCCGTTCGCGGTCTTAACCTCGAACTTACACGGTCCCTCGTAGTACGCACACTCACTCACGTCGACCTTCACAACCTCGTCGAAGACCACGTTGACGCCCAGTCCCGTCACCTGGTCGTACATTCTCCCTGCCAGCTCCTGGCCGCTCACTCCCTCCGGGAACCCGGGGTAGTTCTCTATAAGGTCCGTGAGGGCCACGTTGCCTCCGAGGTCCCTGCTTATGATGATGGCGTCGAGGCCGTAGCGGGCCGAATATATAGCCGCCGTGTACCCCGCCGGTCCCGCGCCTATTATGAGTACATCCCAGATTCTGTTCTCGTCTCCCGATGCCTTTGAAAGGGACGTCAAACTGAACATCGTCTCACCTCCGCCTTCCCCTAATCCCGCCTGCTTAAAAGCATTATGGGTCATTTTTGAGTATATCGTTACAACTGGGGCGAACGGGTTAGATTAGTTTAAGACTCCTGTCCAGTATCAGGTGGAGTGTGTATCCAAGGAACGCGGCCAGTCCCAGGAACATACTCTCCCCGTTGCTCAGGTTCAGGCCGTAGCTCCCTATTCCAAAGGCCGTCAGCCCGTACACGCCTGCAAATAGAACGCTGTGTACGATTCCGCGGTGCTTTGGCATTACCGCCGTGAATCCCACCCACGCGCCGAGGCCTATGAGTGCACTCACCGTCCATGCCACCGTCACGTTGATCCACGGGTCGCCGACGTTTATCTCCGGTAGAACGTTCACGTATGCGGCTCCCCCGGCGAGCACCGCCACTATGGGTTTCGTTCCTCGATGTATTAGGGCGTTGGGGTGGTCCATGTCGGGGAGGTCCGCCCCCAGGACGTAGAAGCCGTAGCCCAGCACCGTGGCGATGGTCGTAAGCTCCAGCGGTGCCCCGGTGTAGGTTTTGATTAGAGCAGCCACCAGCACCGCCAGGGGATAAGTCACTATCCCGCTGAGGACGTGTGCTTCGTAGTTCGGCATGACGATCCCTGCTGTTTCCGTTTTACCCTTCTTCTTTTTCGGCCTCTTTTTCTTCCATGAACTTCCTCACATAATCGGGAACCTTGTAGTTGCCCTTCGGGTCTCCTACCAGGAAGCCAAGCCTCAAAAGCTCGTTGAGCTGGTCATAGACTTGCATTCCGGGCCTCCTGACGGCCTTCGCGATCTGGATGTAGCTTACCGGTCCCCCGTTGAACTCGAAGACCACGGCCTCGACCAGGTCCTTGTAGTCCTTCGGGATCCTCGTGAGGTACTCCTCAAGGCTCTTCGGCTCCTCAAGGATCGTCGTAACCACGTAGTCGTCAATCGGATCGAACTTGTGCTTCGCGGCCTCACTCAGCACGTAGTGGAGAAGGCGGAGGATCTGCCTTGGATTGCCCTTGTCGAGCTGATGGATGAGCTTTACTGCTTCCTTGGTGAACGGGTAGAGCGGGTCGTCGGTGTCCCTTACCCTGACGCGGTTGAGCCGCTTCTTGACGAGTTCGTAGGCCTCATCAAGGCTCATGGGCCTCAGTTTGAACTCGTAGTGGAGGCGCATAAAGAACGCCGGGAATATCTTGGTGTACTCCTCGTAGGCCTCAGGGACGCAGGCGAAGGCCACAACGCACCCCTTTGGCATGTTGCTTATGAAGTGCCTGAGCATCTCGAAGAACTGAATCTTCTCCTGCTCGCCGGCGCTCCCCATGTTCTCAAGCTCATCAAGAAGTAGGGCACAGTACGGGTACTTCCCCATCTGCTCGGTTAAAAGCTCGGCTATGTCCCTGCTCTTGTACTCCCCGGTGGAGGACAGCATCTTCTCCAGACGGTCGATGAACCCCAGCTTCCTGGACAGGTTCTCAAGGAAGATGTTGGTCCGGCTCCTGGGCGGTTTAAGGGCGTAGAATACATCCCTCGTAAGCTTCAAGATGTCGTTGGTGTCAACCTTGATGTATATCGCCTTTCCCCTCTGCTCCTCAATGGCCTTCAGAATGGTCTTCAACCTCTGGGTCTTCCCCATCCCAAGCGGACCGACGATGCTGAAGGCTATCGAACTCTTGTTGCCCACGATCTCCGAGATTATCATCTGTATGCGCATGTCCACCTCCTGATAAACGTGAATGCTCTCCACGTCGGCTATTCCCTCACTCGCCAGCTGTTCAAAGGGGTTTCGAGAAAGACCGTACACCTCGTATGATCGGTATGGGTAAAGCTTAAGGCCACCGGATTCCATTTTAACTCACCGGATAACTTAAGCATGCGAAATATAAAAACTTGTCCATCGGTGAGCAGAGATGATGGTTCTTTTAGTCACCGCCCCCCAGGGGCGTGAAGGCGATGCGATACTGGAACTTGAATGGGCGCTTGGGAAGGTCCGCATTATGGGGACTGATTGGAAAGGGGTTCTCCTTGCGGAAACACCCCTCCCTAGGGAGGAGGCCTTGAGGCTTCTTAGGGAGTTTGAGACCCAATCGATCTTCCGGGTCGTTCCCCTTGATGAACTTGTGCGGAGCGATGAGAATAGAATTATGGAGAGGGCGGTTGAGATTGCCCGGAAACGGATAAAACCCGGCGAGAGCTTCGCCGTAAGGTGCAAGAAAAGGGGGGATAAAATAAAGTCCGGTAAGGGCATCGAACTCAGATTAGGGGCAAGGGTAAAGGAGGAAACAGGGGCGACCGTCGATCTGAATTCCCCCAAATGGTACGTCTTCGTGGAGATTCTGGGTAGGAAGACGGGAGTGGCCGTTGTGGGGGCGGGGGAAGCTGTTAAAAAGCGGGTTGAAGAGTAGTGCGGCGCTGGTACCACGGGACCCCAATGCCAACCCGGGAATAAAATCCGATTCAAAAACGGCCCAGTGTCCGAAAACGCCTTCTAAACTACTTCTTACTCTCAGAACATCTTTCTTAGATGGTTATACCACAAAACGGATAAAAAGAACGCTTTATGATTCACCGGTGATTGAGATGGAGGATCTTGACGGACTGTGGGTTCGACTGAAGGGCCTTGATTTGAGAGGGCTTTTAAGTTACTGGATTTTAAACGAGAGGAATAAAGCCCGGTTGTACAGCGTACTCGCCCAAAAAGTCAGGGATCTGGGGCTCGACGACTCAGTATATGACGTCTTCAGGCTGCTCTCCCTCGAGGCCTCCCGGCATGACAGAAAGCTCATGTCGCTTTACGAGAGGGTGTTCGGCACCGATGAGCTCCTTGAAGTGGCGCTGCCTTCCCTGAGTTCGCTGTCGCTGACTAAGGATTTTAACGGTGGTAGGGATGTTTTCAAGGTTCTTGAGGCTGCCCTTAAACTGGAGATACTGGCGGAGGATGTTTATGGGATACTCACCGAGGCGGCATCCGATGATTACATGAGGGCAGTTTTCAGCTACCTCGGCTCGACGGAGAGGCTTCACCGGAGGACGATTGAGGGTCTTATGCGGGAGTACGGTTGTGGACACGCATAGAGAGGGGATAAATTAGATAAAGTGCCTCAAACACCCTGCCCCTTGGCCTTCTTTTTCTCCTCAAGCTTCCGCCTTACCTCCTCGATTTTCTCCTCCTTCAGTGGGATGAACTTGTCGTCGTAGTTGTCGTAGCTGGCTAAGAGAAAGTCGTTGCTCATTCGTAATGCCCCGGTCGGACAGACGTCGACGCACTGCTTGCAGAAGACACAACGGGCTGTCCAGAGGGCTACTTTCCTGATGTCCGGCAGGTAAACAAAGACACCTGCCGGGCAGACGGTTACGCACATTCTGCAACCAACGCACTTGTCAACGTTGTAGCTTATTATTCCCCTGAAGTCCTCGGGTATTGGAACTGGCTCTGTCTCTGGAAAGAGGTTGGTCGCCGGCTTTTTTGCTAGGTTCCTCAGCACTGTTGGGACGAGTATTGGTGCCCTCACATTATCACCTCCATCGCTATGAGAAGTGATCCGACGAGCGACGCTAAGAAGACGTTTTTCCAGAGGAAGTCAACGGCCTGCGTTATCTTCAGCCTTCCCGTCACTGTCCTGAAGACGCTATCTACGACGAAGAGCAGCACGAAGACCTTGAGTGTGTGGAAGAGCAGGTTCACGATGCCCGCTGAGAGGCCGGTGAGGTTGCAGTAGCTCGCTATCCCCCAGGGGAAAAATATCGCCACGACGAGGGAAGCGGCTATGTAAGCCTTGAGCGCCTTCGTCAGCTTGAGCAGGGCAAGGTACCTTCCGCTGTACTCCACGAGCAGTCCCTCGGCTATTTCCTCCTCGGCGTCGGGTATGTTGAAGAACCCGACCTCAATCTCGCTCGCCAGCCACACTGCGAAGACGTAGAGGAGTATTATCGCCCCAACGAAGCTCATCGGCGTCCCTATCTCCCAGATGTTGTGCCTGTAAAATATCCCGAGGCTGAATGGCTTGGTCACGCCGAGCTTACCGAGGCGCCACATTATGGCGAATATCGCCAGCATCATCGCCGGCTCTCTAGACACCATTATCGTCGCTTCCCTCGCGGCTCCTATTTTCGCGTACGGACTGCCAGAGCTTATGGCGCCGACTATCTTGAAGAAGCTTATCAGGGCGAGGAGGTAGATGAAGACGATGACGTCACCTTTGCTCGCCAAAATCGGCGAGAAGCCCATCGGTGTATAAGCTAGGAGCGCTATGGCAGTCGCTAAGGCTAAAACTGGCGCGGCCCTGAACATGTAGTTGGCAGTGTTTGGAACTATCGTTTCCTTGCTGAGGAGCTTTAGAAAGTCGTAGAATGGCTGTATCAGTGGCGGTCCAACGCGCCTCTGCATTCTGGCGACCAGCTTCCTGTCTATTCCCTCCCAGAGGAGTGAGGCGAGTGAGACGAAGCCGTAGAGGCCGAGTAGACCTGCGACCGGGTAAACGATGTTGCTCATCACGTTCATCCCCATCACCTCGAACAGGTCACCCCGAGGGGGCTTGGGTCGCCCTTCACCTCGGGGTTAATCTCGCGCGTCTTCTTTATCGATGCCTTGAGGAGGTCCCTCTCGGTTAAGATTCTCTTCCTGCCGTCTTCAACGATTGCCACCCTGTCGGTACAGCTCAGGCAGGGGTCTATTGAGGCAACTGCGACAACAAAATCCGCGACCTGGTCGCCCTTAACGCCCTCGGCAACCGCGAAGAGGTTCGGGAAGGTCGGCTCCCTTGGCTTCCAGCGGAGAGGCTTGTCGCTTCCCTTCTTTCCGCGGACGTAGTGAATCAGCTCTCCCCTCGGGGCTTCGTACCTACCAACCCCTTCTCCGTCCACCATTATCCTGAGCTTCGCGACCAGGATGTTGTCCTTTGAAAAAACCTTGATTTTCCCGTCCGGCATCCCGTCGAGGGCGTGCTCTATAAGCTCAAGGCTCTGCCACAGCTCGCCTATTCTCACGGCCATTCTGTCGAAAACGTCCCCCCTCGGCCTCTCGCCCGTAACGTCCTGGGGCATAACGGGCTTTATCCCGAGGTCTGGATAAACGCCGAGCCTCTCGCTCCATCTCGCGTCGTCTCTAATGCCGGAACCTCTTCCGGTCGGGCCGACTGCGCCCTGCTCAATCGCGACGCGCCTGCTTATCACTGCCGTGTCCCTGAAACGGGCCTCTATCGTCGGGTCGTGGAGGAATACCTCCTCAATCTGGGGAAATACCCCCTTGTAGTACTTTATCATGTCGAGGATTATCCTTCTCTTCTTCTTGTCTATGTCCCTCCTGACGCCCCCTATTGTTACCATCGAGTAGTTCACGCGGTTTCCTGCCACCGCCTCAAGGGTGTCCATGACCTTCTCACGGGCGAGCCACGTGAGATGCAGAACCGTGTCATAGCCTATGTCGTGGGCCAAAACTCCGAGGTTGAGCAGATGGGAGTGGATTCTCTCCAGCTCGCCGACGATGACGCGAATGTACTCCGCCCGCTCGGGCACCTCTATCTCGGCCGCCTCCTCGACGGCCCTTGTGTAGGTGTGGTTGTGCGAGAAGGAGCAGATTCCGCACATCCTCTCCGCCAGATACATTATCTGGACGTAGTTCCTCCTCAGGGCTATCCACTGGATTCCCCTTAAGTTGTAGCCGAGCTTGACATCGACATCAACTATCCTCTCGCCGTCGAGCGTTAGAATGAACTTCTCGGGCTCTTCTAAGCCCGGATGAATCGGACCGAAGGGCATCTTGACCCAGTACTCGACTTTGGTCATTTCTTCCCACCCCCAGAGCCCTTTGCTTTGCAAAGCGCTCGCGGAAACTCCCTCACTGCAATATCGGCATTATTTCGAATGGGTGCCTCACCAATTTTCTTCTGGCTTTTGTTCATCTGTGAAATGCGCCCTTCGGGAGTAAAGTGAGTGTGAACCCCTTGGACTGGCCTCATTTCTTCGCACCCCCTATCTTGTATGGATGACCTGCGTTGTGGACCATTTCCTCTGGCACGCCTTTGTCGTCGAGGCGGAGAGGGTATATCCCCTCCGGGAAGTCGTCCGGCAAAAAGAGCCTTCTCCTGTCTGGCGCTCCTTCGAAGTCTATGCCGACCATCTCCATGCCCTCCCTCTCGAATTGGAGGGCTATCGGAAAGATGTCACTGATGTCTGGCAAAGTTGGCTCGTCCTTGGGCGTGTGGGCGTCCACTATGAGAGATACAGCCGGGGCGTCGTCGTAGTAAATCACGAGGTGGTTCAGGAAGCCGAGCTCCTCCCCCCAGTCCTGCTCGATGCCTATCGAGTAGTGAGTCTCACCGTCAAGCGCTTTTAAAAACTTCATCAGCTCGCGGTAGTCCTCCTTTTGGACTCTCACCCAGACCCTCTCGCGCCCCCACTTGTTGGTCTTGACCTCGACCCTGGCGTTGGGGAAGCGCTCCGCTATTGCATTCGCGACCTTCTCGGCCTTGGTGGGCTCTTTAACCTCAGTTCCCTCGTTAGCATGAGTCTCGCTCATTCTTTCACCTCCAGGAGCCCTTTGCTCCGCATGTTGGGACAGAGCCCCAACACGTCGGGAAGCTTCGCTTCCCACGAAGCGCTCGCGGAAAGTATTTTTCTAACCAACTGGGCACCTTGTGGGGTGGGGGGCTCTTCACCCGATTTCTCCTCAGCGTTCACCTTCTTGGAGCGCCCTTCGGGCGTGTAATGACAGTGAACCTTTCCAAACGTCATCATTCTTCCAGACCCCCCTTCAACATTTTCGCGAGCTTTTCCAGCGCCAAAACGACGCCGTGGAGTATTGCCTCTGGTCTCGGTGGACAGCCCGGGACGTAAACATCTACCGGAATGACGTTGCTCAGCGGTGCGTTGGTGAAGGGGCTCTCGTAGAAGACGCTCCCGCCGGTGGGGCAGGAGCCTACAGCGACCACTATCTTCGGCTCGGGCGTCTGCTCGTAGACCAGCTTAACCCTCTCGAGGCTCTGGTTGGTTACCGGCCCGGTAACGAGGAGTATGTCGGCATGCCTCGGACTGCCGACGAGCTTGACTCCGAAGCGCTCCGCGTCGTAGCGGGGCGTTAGGGCCGCTATTATCTCGATGTCGCAGCCGTTGCACGAGCCGGTGTTCACGTGGAAGACCCACGGTGACTTCCCGATGAACCTGCACAGCTCGGCGATTCTCTTCTCAAGCCTCTCGCGTTCCGGTGAGTTTGAACCTCCGTTAGCGGGAACGGTTATTGTCATCTCACTTCACCCCCTATGAGCCTTGTTATGAAGGGGTTTCTCACGTTTCTTTTTTCAAATTCCACAATCATGAACGCCACTTTTTTCACCCCCAGATTAGTAGCACTCCCATGACGAAGGCGGTAACTATGACGAGGTAGCTCACGTAGTCGGTCAGCAGTCCGGTGTGATCGGCCTTGAGGGCGGTGAAGAAGCGCTTGAGCGCGTAGGTCAGCCCCCACATGACGTTCCTGCCGGTGTAGTGACCCTCGAGGTGCTCGAAGCCCGGAATCACCTCCTCGGGGTCCTCACCGCTTATGAATATCTTCGTCCCGTCGCCGACTTCCCTCGTCCCCATGCTGCTCCTCTTGGCCCACTTGTCGAGGATGTAAGCCAGGATTAGGCCGATGATGAAGACGAAGACGAAGTAGAGGGCGTCCCAGTAGCCGAACATTTCACGCACCCCCTAAGACCGCTCCAATGTAAGCCAGCTGGTTCTCAAGAGCCTTCGCGGCTGGAATCATGACCTTGTCGCTTATCTGCCACGGGAAGAGCCCCATGACGATTATCGCAGCCGTTAGGAGTATTATCGGTATCATCATGCTTCCCTCGGGGTCTTTGGCCTTCATGACACTCTCGCCCGGCCTTCCTAAGAAGGTGTAGAGCACCTTGACGTATGCCGCTGTACAGAATGCCGTTCCGATTATCGCTATCGCACCGAGTATCGGGTTGAATACCGCTGAACTCTCGTAGATGAGCCACTTGCTCGCGAAGCCGTTGAGGGGCGGCATTCCTATTATCGCGGCCGCACTAATCAGGAAGGCGAATGTGGTCTTAGGCATGGTCTTGGCTAAGCCGCTCAGCTCGTTGAGGTCCCTCGTGCCGAGCTGGTGGATTACGACGCCCGCAATCAGGAAGAGGAGTGCCTTCATGAGGGCGTGGTTGAAGGTGTGGTAAATCGCCCCCGCCATTGCTGTTTCTCCCGTCTGGCTTCCGTAGGCCGCTAAGCCGATTCCGAGGCCGAGGAGGATGTAGCCTATCTGTCCGACCGAAGAGTATGCTAAGAGCCTCTTCATGTCGTTCTGGATTACCGCCATCGCGTTGCCGACTACCAGCGTTATGCAGGCGAAGATGATGATGACCCACCCGACGGTCTTCACGCTTATGCTCGCCCCATAGATGCTGAAGAGTATCCTCGTGAGGGCGTAGATTCCGCCTATCTTGATGACGAGACCGGAGAGCATCGCACTTATCGAGCTCGGCGCGGCCGGGTGGGCGTCTGCCAGCCACATGTGGACTGGAGAAGCACCGCTCTTGAAGAGAAGTCCCGCTATGAAGAGCGCCAGGGCAACCTTGGCCGTAACGCTCGGGCTTTCAGCGAGCTTGACCGCCAGATAGCTCATAGTGAGCGTTCCGTACTGGCCGTAGAGGAGCGCTATGCCGAGGAGCACGAAGGCGCTCGCTATCGAGCCGACGAACATGTACTTGATACCGGCTTCAATGCCCTCCCAGGTGTCGTTCCTGAAGGCGACGAGAGCGTAGCTGGCGATGCTCATTATCTCTAGGAAGACGTAGAAGTTGAAGAGGTCGCCGGTTACCGCTATGCCGAGCATTCCGAGCTCGAGGATTATGATGAGGGTGTAGTACTTGTCGAGGCCGGTGTCGTGCTTCATGTAGCCGAGGGAATAGAGAACCGCCAGGAAGCTCACGAGCGTTACCATGAGGACCATTATCGCCCCGAAGAGGTCAACTTCCCAGACTATCCTTATCGGGAAGCTGACGCCTTGGCCGAGCGGGCTCTTGGCGCCGAGGGTGTAGACGAGGATTTCCTTCGTGTCCCAGACGCTGTAAAAGATCCCCGAGCCGACTATCAAAGTCGCGCCGGAAATCAAGACAGCCCACGCTTCCCTGGCCTTTCTTCCGAGAAGGTTCACTATCGGCATCGAGAACGCTCCGAAGAGAGGGATGATTATGAGGTAGGGAAGTATTGCCTCGCCGTTCATCCTCTCAACCTCCTTAGGGCTCTCACGTCAAGGGTTCCGTAGTGGCGGTAGGCGTTTATCGTCAAAGCCACAGCCAGTGAGAGGACACAGACGCCGATGACTATGCTCGTGAGGACCAGCGCCTGTGGGAGCGGGCCGACCATCGGGCTCTTCAGCGTCTCGTAGCCGGTGTAAATCGGCGCGGTCGGGATCTGGTTCAGCTCTATGCGGTAGCCGAGGCTGATGAGGAGAAGGTGTATTCCTGAGTCTATGATATCAAGCGCTAAAATCAGCTTTATCAGGTTCCTCTTTGCTAGGAAGGCGTAGATTCCGAGGACTGTGAGAAGGAACGCTGTAATGAACTGGAACTGAATCATGACTTCCACCTCCTGTACATCGCTATCGCGGTGAGGGCGCTAACTAGCCCCGTAAAGACCTTTAGACCGACTGCCAGGTTCATTATCGGCAGGAATCCTGCCGAGAGGAGCGTTCCTGGTTCTCCGTTGAAAACTGGCCCATTGTGCCAGAGCGTGTTGTAGAAGAACGCAACGCCCATGCCGAGCATCGCCGCGCCGAGGAATACGAGGCCGCCCACTCCCTCCAAGACCGAGTAGAGGCTCTTGTTGTAGTGCTCCTTCATCCCGTCGAGGCCAAAGGCGACAAGGAACAATATACCCGCTCCCGCTATCGTCGCTCCTCCCTGGAAGCCACCCCCGGGTGTAAGGTGACCGTGCACCACTATGTAGGCACCGAAGATTCCTATGAGCGGGATTATAGCCCTGGCAGTGGTCTTCACTATGAGCCCCATATCCTCTCTCATGCCTGGTCCCTCCTCCAGGGCCTTAGAAGGGCTATCGCGCCGGCTATGGCCGTGAAGAGAACCGTCGCCTCTCCAATCGTATCGTAGCCCCTGTAATCAAACACGATGTCTGTGACTATGTTCGTACCTCCCACTTCTTTGAGGCCGTGGGTGATGTAGTAGTTGTCCGTGTATCTCAACGAGAGCCACTCCTTTCCACCTGGACCGAAAGTTAATCCGTAGTTGGGGTTCGCTATGTAGAGGAGCGCTCCAAGGATGAACAGCAGTGAGAGGTATGCTATCGTTCTCTTCACGGTTCCACCTCCCATCTCTCGGTCTTCGCTATGCCGTAAACCACAACGGCTGTGACAACCCCAGCTCCAACGGCTGCCTCGGCTATGGCAACGTCAGGTGCGTGGAGCATGTAGAACTCAAGGCTCAGGAGCAGGCTCATCGCGGCCGACATTAGGGCGGCGGCCAGCAAATCTCTAAAGCGAATCGTGAGGTAGGCCGTGATGAGGACGCCGATTAGGATAATCGCCTGAATCGTCATGTCAATCGTTAGGGCGTTCATTCCTCCTCACCCCCGAGCTTCTCCTCGTAGGCATCGATGACCGCTCTGGCTGGCTTGTAGCCGCTCAGGTGTGCGGCCTTGGCTATTGCATGTGCCCCGACGGGGTTCGTTAAGAGGAGAGCCACCAGCGCGATGAGGCTGTGGAGGGCCATCCCGAGATACTTCGGGTCGCCTGTGACGTGAAGCCTGTAAAGGGCGTGGGTAACCACAGCTAAAACAGCGAATATCGTTCCGAAGGTGGTGCACTTTGTCGCCCCGTGGAGCCTCGTGTAGACGTCGGGGAAGCGGTGTAACGCGATACTCCCGAGGAGGTTGAAGGTTATGTTTATCGCGAGGAAGGCATAAATCAGGTACTCGATCATTCCAATCCCCCCTGGAGGTATCTGGCTACGACGAGTGTTCCGATGTAGCTTAGCAGAGCGTAAACGATGGCTATGTCGATGTAAATCGTCCTGTCGTAGGCCGCGCCGAGGAGAACCATGCCTGCCACAACCAGTGTGTTGAGCGTATCAACTCCAACGACTCTATCGGGGACGCTCGGTCCGAGCAGAATCCTGAGTATGGCCAAGAACGCGCCTATCGCTATAATCAGTGCCGAGTAGAAGAAGGCCGGTTCAATCATCTTCCCAGCCTCCTCGCCCACTTTTCGAAGGGACCCGATACCGGCTCCGAGTTTTCCGGCCTCTCCAAGCCGGGGGGAATGTCAATCCAGTGGACGTAGAGGGCCTTCTCCCCCGGGCAGGCATCGATAGTGAGCGTTCCAGGGGTTAGCGTTATCGAGTTGCTCAAGATGGTATACTGGGCGTCGTTCTCAAGCTCGACCGGAACCCTGACAATGCCCGGCCTTATCTTTCCGGTTATGACGAGGTAAGCAACGTGGAAGTTGGCCTTGACCATCCCCCAGAAGAGGACCGGAACGTATGCAATCCACTCGAGCCATCTAACTGGGTTCAGGAAGCGGGTCGATTTGTCCCCTACGATGTCCTTAGTCGCATACCCGACTATTCCGGCGAATATTAAGCCTGCTATCAGCTCCTGCGTGCTCCAGAGCAGTCCGTTCGTTCCGGCCGTCAGGATGAGCCAGATTAAATAGGCGAACACGAAAGCCGAAATGAAGGGCAAGCTACCACCTCCGGGTTAACATTTTTGTTTTCCTACGGTTGTGATTTCTCGTCTCTGCTTAAAACGCTTTTTTAAAGTCCTGATTGCCAAAAAAAGGTAGGAAACCGCTCGTTGTAAACCAAAGGTTTAAATTTGAGGTCTGGAGATATCAAGTTTGTTTTCCAAATTTTCTACGTCTTTCCTCCGGTTGACGTTGAAAAAGCTAACGTGCCACTCTTTGGGGACATCCTCCAAAGGAAAATAGCAAACCTTCGCTATTTCAAGGGCCTTCTTTATCTGGTATTCCCCCTCATCGAGCCGTTTCTTTATTGCCCGCATGAATCCCTTTGAATATGCTGCATGGAGGGGCTCAATGTAGCCGTTTGGCCACCTCGGAACACATGCGTCTACCTCCTTTTTCCGGAACTCTCCGATTATGGTCTCAACGATCTCCGGGACTATGGAGGGCATGTCACCGGCAACCACAAAGGCGTCGCCAAGTTTTAGGGCGGTATAAATCCCGCCGAGCGGGCCAACGAGGAGCTCGTCCACAATAATTCTTCTTCCAAAACGTTCGAGACTCCCCGCGTTCTCCGGGGAGGCTATCAAAACCACTTCCTCTATAGAGGGACAGCTTTCAAGCCTCTCGATGGTGTGAAGAACCAGCGGTTTCCCGTCTATCCTGTGGAGGAGCTTGTTACCACCGAACCTCCGGGACCTCCCGCCAGCCAAAACAGCCCCGATCATGATGACTCCTCCGGAAAAAGAATAAAAAAAGTTCACGGAAGCTTCAGCTTTGAGGCGTACTCAACTGCCGTCTGGACGTAAAGCTTCCAGTTTACAGTCTGCGAGGCCGCTGGAGTTATGTAGTGGTCAATGACATAAGGTGCAACCAGGCCGAGCGCGATGCACACCACTGCAAGGACCAGAAGCACAGCCGACATGCTCGCCTTCTCCCTGGCCTCAACTTCCCTCCTCGGCCTTCCAAGCCACACCTCGTAGAACACCCTGACGTAGGCAACCAGTGCTGTAACTGAGCTGAGCACGAGGACTAAGGCCAGACCAAAGCTCCTCTCCATCAGCGCGTTGAAGAGCAGAAGCTTGCTGAAGAACACGTTGAACGGCGGAACACCAACGAGGCTCAGAGTGGCTATTCCGAGGGCGAAAGTGGTGACTGGCATCTTCCTGCCCAGACCGGCTAAATCCTCGATTGTTCTTGAACCGACCTCGTGGATGAAGGCTCCGGCAGCGAGGAAGAGGAGAGCCTTCGCTATTGCGTGATTAACCATGTGGAAGAGGGCCGCCTCAAGGCCCAGCTTTGTACCAAGGCCAATTGCCATGAAGAGGTAGCCCATGTGCATTACCGTCGAGTAGGCTATGAGTCTTTTCACGTCCCTCTGGACGAGCATCATTATTGCACCGAACATTGCCGAAACCGCGCCAAGCGCTATGGCTATGGTGCTAAGCAGAGAGACCACCTGGGCCAAATTGCCGGAAACTCCTCCGTAGACTGTGTACAGGAACCTTAGCAGGGAGTATGCTCCAACGTTGACGACCAGTCCGGAGAGAACTGCCGAGATGGGACTCGGTGCTGCCGGGTGTGCCTCTGGGAGCCAGAAGTGGTTGGGGAAGATAGCAGCCTTAATGAGGAACGCCCACGTTGCCAAAGCCAGCGCGACGCCGGAGGCGATGACCACATCACCCCAGGCGCTGCCAACGACCGGGAAGCTCATGCCGTGGATTAAAGCGCTCAGGTTGGCCATGTTAACCGTTCCAAAGGCATAGTAGAACGCCCCAAGGGCCAGGAAGTACATCGTCGTGCCGATGGCGCCTATGAAAGCGTACTTCAGCCCGGCACAGATTGAGTCGCCCCTGTCACGGTAGAACATCACAAGAGCATAAGCCGCGATGCTGGTAACTTCTATCATGACGAAGAGGTTGAATGCGTCTCCAGTTAGGAGGACTCCTAACAGGCCGGCCTCAAGGCCGAGGTAGAGCGTGTAGTACCATTCTAAGCCAGAGTCGTGCTCAAGGTAGCGGTAACTGTAAATTGCTATCACGAACATCAGAAAGGCAGTAACGAGCGCCATTAAGGAGCTCAGCTTATCAACCTCATAGATTATGCCCACTGGAGCGGCCCAGCCACCGAAGGTGTAGATCAACGGCTTATTCGAGGAGTAGGCAAGCTGGAAGAGTTTGAACGCGCTCAGCAGGGTTAAGCCCGTGCCGAGCAACGCGTAACCCTGGATGAGCTTTCTGTTCCCCCTAACTATTATCGACGTTAGGGGCAGAGCGAAGGCGAAGAGGATTGGAATGATTGGGGTTAATCCCACAACGTTCATGCTACCACCTCACTCGAATATTTTTTTGGCGAACTTCTCAAAGTCCTCGCAGATTTCCTTTTTGGCATTCT
>NZ_JALSLB010000066.1 GCF_026988555.1 Thermococcus sp.
TTGAGAACCACTTCGAGATACTGAAGCCCTACGTCAGGGCCATCATCAGGGCGAGAAAGGGGGAGTGGACGTGTGTCGTCTGCAAGGTGGCCATGCTAAGGAGGGCGGCAGAGATAGCGAGGGAAAAGGGCGCCCTCGGCATAGTGACCGGCGACAGCCTCGGACAGGTTGCCAGTCAAACCCTCTCGAACCTGTATTTTGAGACGATGAGCGTCCGCTTCCCGGTTCACAGGCCTCTCCTCGGCATGGACAAGGAGGAGATAGTGGCGATAGCCAGGAGGATAGGGACATACCAGGCTTTCCTTGAGTATCCCTACTGCGACTGCCCCTTCCGGCCGGAGAGGGTCGTCACGAGCGGGAAGCTTGAGGAGTTTCAGCGCGTGTTTGAGGTGCTGGAGCGGGAGGGGCTGGTATGAGGAAAGCTTTTAAAGTAACCGGGTGTAACTATACCTGGAGGTGGTGGAGATGCTGAGCGAGAGGATGCTGAAGGCCCTCAACGAGCAGCTGAACAGGGAGCTTTATTCGGCCTACCTGTACTTCTCGATGGCAGCCTACTTTGAGGACATGAACCTTGAGGGCTTCGCCAACTGGATGAAGGCCCAGGCCGAGGAGGAGCTCGGGCACGCACTCAGGTTCTACAACTACATCTACGACCGCAACGGCAGGGTCGAGCTGAAGGAGATAGAAAAGCCGCCCAAGGAGTGGGACTCCCCGCTGGCGGCGTTTGAGGCTGCCTACGAGCACGAGAAGTTTATAACCAGACACATACACGAGCTGGCAGCTTTAGCCGAGGAGGAGAAGGACTACTCAACGAGGGCGTTCCTTGAGTGGTTCATCAACGAGCAGGTCGAGGAGGAGGCAAACGTCAAGAAGATAGTGGACAAGCTCAAGTTCGCCAAGGACAGCCCGCAGGTCATATTCATGCTCGATCAGGAGCTCGGCCAGAGGCAGCCCCAGCTTCCGGGACTTCTCCTCCAGGCGGGAGGTTGAAGTTCCCTTTTTCCCTTCTGCCTTCTTGAGCAGGGAATACACAGTTCTGCGAAGAAAGGTTTTAAAAGTGTACTTTTCTACCCAAACGCGGGTAAAGAAAAAACGGTGATGCTCATGCTGAAAGTGGAAAATCTCCATGTTAAGGTTGCCGATAAGGAAATCCTGAAGGGAGTGGACTTTGAACTCGCATCGGGCGAGCTCCACGTTGTCATGGGGCCGAACGGTTCAGGAAAGTCCACCTTAGCTTTGACGATAGCAGGACATCCCAGGTACGTCGTTACGGAGGGGAGAATACTCTTCGAGGGGAAGGATATAACCTATGCAAAGCCAGAGGAGAGGGCTAAGAAAGGCATATTCCTCAGCTTCCAGCATCCGGTTGAGGTCGAGGGTGTAAAGGTCATTAACTTTCTCCAGAGGACTCTGAAGAACCTCAGAGGTATAGACGAGGTCGAGGCCTACGACATGATATTCAAGGCCGTTGAGGATCTCGGCTTTGACAGTTCGATTCTCTCCAGGGAACTCAACGTAGGCTTTTCAGGTGGTGAGAGAAAAAAGCTGGAGATGCTCCAAGCATATCTCGTGAAGCCTAAGCTTCTCATCCTCGACGAGCCGGACAGCGGGGTTGATGTGGATTCCCTCAAGGTTATCGCGGGGGTTATAGCCAAGCTGCACAGCGAGGGGACGGCGATACTCCTAATCACCCACTACGGAAGGATTCTGGAGTACCTGAACCCCCAGAGAGTGCACGTGCTGAAGGAGGGTAAACTCGTCGTCTCCGGCGGGATGGAACTTGTAAAGCTCATAGAGGAGAAGGGCTTCGCGGCGGTGGAGGAAAATGGGACAGCAGTCAAGGCTTGAGGAGATACTCAAGGCCGGCTCGCTTGAGGAGATACTTGGGACGGCGGTACCATACCCCAAGGAGATAGAGCTCAAAGGAGAACTGACAAGGGACATGATCGAGGAGCTTTCGAGGATAAAGAACGAGCCGGACTGGATGCTCAGGCACCGCCTGAAGGCCCTTGAGCTGTTCCAAAAGCTCCCGATGCCCAAGTGGGTTGTCGGTGTTGAGGAGCTCGACCTTGAGAACCTCACCCTTTACTCCAAGCCAGAGATAGGCAACGAAGTTAAGGACTGGGACGATCTGCCCGAGAACATCAGGAGAACCTTCGAGCGCTTAAATATACCCGAGATAGAGAAAAAGTTCCTCTCCGGCTTGACGGCGGTCTTCGACAGCGAGAGCGTTTACTCCAACTTAAAGGCCGAGTTCGAGAAGATGGGGATCATCATGCTCCCCATGGAGGAGGCTGTTCAGAAGTACCCCGACCTTGTGAAGAAGTACTTCGGCAGGGTATTTCCGGCCGGAGAGCACAAGTTTTCGGCCTTACACCATGCCCTCTGGAGCGGTGGGGTCTTCGTTTACGTGCCGAAGGGTGTCAGAATCCCCTTCCCGGTCGAGGCTTTCTTCGTTATAGGCTCCGCATTGGAGGGGCAGTTCGAGCACACGCTTTTGGTCGCGGACGAGGGGAGCTACATACACTTCATTGAAGGCTGTTCGGCGCCGATGTACAAGGGCTTCTCCTTCCACGACGGCATGGTCGAGATTTACGCCCACAAAAACGCCACCGTCAAGTTCACCACGATACAGAACTGGAGCAGGAACGTCATCAACTTCAACAACAAGAGAGCAATAATAGAGGAAAACGCCTACGTCGAGTGGATTGAGGGCAGCATCGGCAGCCAGATAACCTACACCTACCCGTCAAGCGTCCTGAAGGGCGAGGGGGCGAGGACGGCTCAGTACGTCGTCTCGCTGAGCAACGGGCCCTTCATGAAGGACACCGGCGCTAAAACCTGGCATCTGGCTCCAAACACGAGCTCGAAGATAGTCTCCAAGAGCATAAGCGCCAACGGCGGCATAAACATATACCGCGGGCTGGTGAGGATCCTCAAGGGTGCGAGGAACTCCACCGCGACGGTCTCGTGTGACTCACTAATCCTCGACGAGGAGAGCAAGGCGTATACCTATCCGCACAACCAGAGCGACGAGCCCACAGCGAGCATAATCCACGAGGCAACGACCGGGAAGCTCGGGGAGGACAAGCTCTTCTACATGAACTCCCGCGGAATAAGCGAGGAAGAGGCGAAGAGCCTCATAGTTCTCGGCTTCATCAGCGAAATCCTTGAGGGACTGCCCTTCGAGTACGTGGAGGTGCTCAAGAAGGTCATAGAGCTTGAGTTCAGCGAGGTCGGGGGTGTTGGTTGATGTTCATTGAGAGGGAAGCACTCGAAAGGCTAACCTACCAGAAGTACGGCGACAGCCCAACCATAAAGAGCTACACCAAGTGGAAGCTCTTCGAGGAGAACTCGCCGTTCAAACTGCCGACAGAGGCGGAAGCAGGGGACGTTCCGATAAAGGGGCACGTCGTTTTATCGGGAAGCGGTGCCGAGTTTAACCTTCCGTCCGGTGTTGAGCTGAGCGAGGGGACTTTAGGCCTTTCCCAGCCTGAGGAGTCGAGAATCCTCGGCTTCCACTTCTACGCCCTCAGGAAAGCATACAGGCTGAGGATTACCAGAGACCTGGTGGAACCCCTCGTCATAGTCTCCCACCTCTCAGCTAAGGCATTCATCAGCCACCACATAAGCATCGAGGCCGAGAACGTTAAAGCTCCGATAATAATCTATGATTTAGCCAAAGAAGGGATTAAATCCCTCGCGGTCGAGCTCAAAGCTAAGAACGCCGATCTTGAGGTTCTGACCGTTGGAAGGCATAAGAGCCTTTCGCACTACCTCCTTAGGGCAAGCCTTGGGGGAGGAACCAGAGTTAAGGCATTCACGGTCATAAGCGCCGGGAAAATGAGCCACCACCGCGAGGACTACTCCCTTGAAGGGGCAAAGAGTGAGCTGATACTCAGGGGCATGCCCATAGCCATTGGAAGCTCGGTGGACTACCTCACCAACGTCCTCCAGTACGGCGAAAGGAGCAAAAGCGAGACGAGGGTTCACGGCTTTTCATACGAGAACGGCTGGACGGTTCACAGGGGGGTTGCGAAGGTCTTTGAGAGCGCCAAGAACTCATCGAGCGGTGTGGTCTCCCAGATAACCATAATGGACGAGGGTTCACTCGGCGTCAGCGTACCGATGCTTGAGGTCGACACCGGCGAAATCGAGTCAGCCTTCCACTCCTCGGCGGTGAGGCAGTTCGACGAAGATGCGCTCTTCTACCTGAGGTCGAGGGGACTCGACAGCGACGAGGCAATGAGCCTCTTCGTCCACGGCATTGGAGAGGCTTTGAGCAGTCATCTCGAAAGGCTGAGGAGCAAGGCCAGGGGAAACGTAGGGGAGCTAATAGAGGGGCTTCTCTGAACTTTCTTTATCCCCATTAAGAAAAAGCTTTAAATCCTAATCGTGATTAGTACTAATCATGATTAGTGAATTTATTGACCGTGAAAACGAGCTTAAGTTGCTTGAAGAGCAGTGGGCGAATCTTCCTTCGTTTGTGGTTTTATACGGGAGGCGGAGGACGGGAAAAACCCGGCTTCTGGTTGAGTTTTCAAAGGGAAAGCGGGCGTTCTTTCACACATTTATGGAGGACACACGGGAAAGGCAGATAAGGAAACTCCGGGAGGAACTGGTTGCATTTTTCAACGATGAGCTGTTTCTGAGCCTCGACGACTGGTATTCCCTGTTCAAGTACCTATCATTAAAAATCGAGGAAAAAACGTTGATAATCCTCGACGAGTTCAGCTACGCCCTCAAGAGTGACAGGACGATACTAAGTGCCCTGCAGAGGGCCTGGGATCATGACCTCTCAAGAAAGCCGGTTATGCTGGTTTTATCCGGCTCACTCATAGGCATGATGGTTGATGAAGTCCTCAGCTATTCCTCCCCCCTCTATGGCAGGAGAACCGCAAGTTTTCGGCTCAGACCCCTTACCGTCTTTGATTCACTTAAGTTCTTCAGCGATTTTAGAACTGGCCTGGAGCTGTACATGCTCATAGGGGGTATTCCCTCTTACCTTATAGTGGCTTCCAGGTACAGGGACACCGAAACGTTTGTCGAGGAAACCTTTCTGAAGCCGGAAGGTTTCTTCTACGACGAGCCATATATCCTCCTGTCAGGAGAACTTAGGGAGCTGAAGACTTACTTCTCCATACTCTCCGCGATGGCTCACGGGAAAACCAGGCCCTCGGAGATAGCAAGCTACGCCGGACTGGATGGGAGAAAAGTGTATCCCTATCTGGAGAACCTCATCCGCCTCGGTTTTGTGGAAAGGGAACTGCCGGTTGCAAAAAAGGAGAAGCGCGGTATCTACAGACTAAAAGACCCGATGCTGCTCACATGGTTTTCGATAGTGCCCAAGAACAGGACGGGCATAGAGCTGGGTCTCGTGACTTACGACGACGTTAAAGGGGACCTCCAGAGGATTCTGGGGGTTCGTTTTGAAGACGTTGCGAGGGAGTTTCTGATCGAGCTGAACAAAGCTGAGAAGCTGCCTTCTAAGTTCACCCGGATAGGCCGCTGGTGGCACAGGGGCGAGGAAATCGACCTGGTGGCGGTGGACGGCAATATGAAAAAAGTCCTTCTTGTTGAAGTAAAGTGGAAAGACATGAGAAAACGGGAAGCCCGTGGAGTTCTGAAAGATTTGAAGAGGAAATTCAAGCTTATGGGCCTCGAAGGATGGGAGGCGTATTTTGGTCTCATGGCAAGGAAAGTTGAGGGGAAAGGGGATCTGAGGGAAGAGGGTTTTAACGTGTGGGATCTTGATGATCTTGAGGTTCCGCGAGGTTAACACTTCCACTTTCACACCCAAGATTGTTTAATACTGTCCCTTCTCGTCCAGAAAAACCCTATATAGGTTCGCTTCCAAAACTCTAAGGTGTCTTTATGTCCCTGAAGGAAGTTCTGAAAGAGGAACCCCACACGGGGTATATGCTGACCAACGAAGCGATAGTCAGGGCCGCGCTGGAGGCCGATGTGAAGGTGACGGCCTTCTACCCCGGCTCTCCCCAGACGGAGATTCTGGACACGTTTGACAGGGTGTCCCGCTACCGCGACGACATCGTGGTGGAGATAGCCGCGAACGAAAAGGTCGCCCTGGAGACCGTCGCAGGAGCCTCTTTCGTCGGTCTGAGGGGCTTCACCTCCATGAAGAGCGTCGGCGGAAACGTTGCCTCCGATACGCTCTACTCCCTTGCCTACACCGGCGTGAAAGCCGGCTTGATGGTGGTCATAGCGGACGACCCCTACGCGCACTCCTCCCAGTCGGAGCAGGACGGCAGGTGGTTCGGCTACACCGCTTACCTGCCAATGCTTGAGCCGGCAAATCCGCAGGAGCCCTATGAT
>NZ_JALSLB010000067.1 GCF_026988555.1 Thermococcus sp.
TGACCGATTCTGATGATTTCCGGGCTGACAATCTACACACTCCTCGCATAGGCCGGCGCAAAAATCCATTCCGGCTCCTTAACGTCGTCCCCTGCTCCAGCGAACTCCATTTTCCTCCACGCGCTCTACCTATCGGCGGTTCCCCTTGGAATACTGCTCGGGGGGCATCACAATGGCGCTGGTTCTCCTGATTGTCGTCCTGCTCCCCTACTACGCCACCCTGAAGCTGACGGTTTCGCTGACTAAAAGGGCCCTGGGGGAGAGTGAGTGTGAGTCGCTTGCAGGAGGATACATTGAGTTATTCAGAGAGAAGAAGAGAAAAGGGCTGGGATTGATCGTGGGTTAGTTTCCCTGTTACCTTTCAAGGCAATCCATAGTGTCAAGATATTCCCTCTTGGCCCTCGCATGGGTGTGATAGAACCAGTCGGCCGCTTTGCAGTACCTGTAGAGCTCCCCGGGCTTGAAGTAGAGGTTTATCTCCCTCTCGGCGCTCTCCGGACTGTCCGAGGCGTGGATTATATTGTAAATCGAATCGCCAATGTCAAGTCCATAGTCGCCCCTTATGCTCCCTGGCTCTGCGTCCTTCGGGTCGGTGGCGCCGCACATTTTCCTGACGACGCTTATGGCGTATCGTCCCTCAACCACCATGACGACGCTTGGGGCCTTGGTGATGTAGTCGATGAGGGGCTCGAAGAAGGGTTTTCCCCTGTGCTCCTCGTAGTGCTTCTCGGCCAGCTCACGGGTGATCCATATCATCTTCATCCCGACGATTTTGAGACCCCTTTTCTCAAAGCGGGAGATTATTTCGCCCATCAGCCCGCGAACAACTGCGTCGGGCTTCAGGATAACGAGGGTTCTCTCTATATTCCTCTCGGCCATTGGCAACACCGAAGTTAGTTGACCACGTGGTTAATAGGTTTTTTGGAATCCACGAGAGGGGGGCACAAACGAAGGGAAAAATAAGGGGTTCAGCCAACACTAACATACCACGTCATGGCCGTCCAGGCATCGTGATGCACTGCAACTCCCCAAATACGCACACTCCTGAACCTTGCCCAGAGTTTAACGTTAACTACTGCATGCCAGTTTCCGTCATAGAGAGTTGTCTCACCTACGATACCTTCTGAAGAGGGCATGAACCCAATCGTATGGTGGGGGGCATCCTCGTTGTAGGGGATGTCAAAGTCCCAAACCGCCTGAGGGTCGATGGCATCTCCATAAACTTTGTACCCTCCAATCGCAAGGGGGGTATGAAACCGGTCCTATGTTAATCGTTAAAGTTTCGTACTTGTTTATTATTCCGGCGGGTTCCATAATGCCTACCCGTCCGTGAAGAGCCGGGTCAACTCCCCAGTCATGAGTTATCTTTATGTCCGCTGTGAAATAGCTCCCATAATTGCCTTCGATAGCCACGCCGGGGGTAACGCGATATGTTCCAAGGTCGTTCTTGTCCTTTGTGCATATGAATCTCTCCTCGGTAGGGTTACCATCGTTCCAGAGGCCCCAGATATAGAACTGAGCATATAAGGGACACATATCTTTTCCTTTGGAATTACATCGGGCTTGAACTTCGGTGCCTTCCTGTCCCATTCTAGAAGTTCACTCCAAACCTTTTCAGCCTCGATAGGAACACCCTTCTTGGTTGCTGTGATCACGATATCAACCCTGCCATCCCTCCTCACTTTTATCCCATAACCCACATCAGAACTGCGTCTTTTGGAAGTTCTGGAAGTGCATATGCATGCCACTTGGCATTTGGGGCACTCTTCAAAACGAACTCCTGCACGGTTTTCTGAACTTCTTTAACGTCCAGTGGAAGACCATTTGGCGTGTAGAGGAGAAGGGTTGTGTAGTCCTTGCCCGGAAGCTTCTGGACCGCTGGAGTTGCGTACTGAACGTTGTTTCCCGTGGGATACGCCGAAACAACAAACAGACTTCAACCAAGACACCGAGTATGAACCATACCCCTTTTCCTCGCATTCGACCCCTCCCAAACGGGTTGTCAGGTATAATTAGGAAACTCATAGTATTTAAGTATTTCGTCCTCTCAAAATTAAGGAATGACAAAAGTATTCATTGAGTTAAAATTACTAGGAAAAAAAGAAATTACTTTCTCCTCTTGGCCCCTATAGCATTCCGTACCACCTAATTCAAAGGATAAACACTTCAGGGGTCCAACAAAGGCCGCAGGTGAGCCGCTCTTAATCCCCCTTCCTAGTCTGGAACCTTTTATAATCTTTGGAAGCATCACGTTGCCACACTCGTTGCAGCGAAGTATCAGCTCCTCTCCCGCCCCCTGATGACCTCAACATCATCGCTACCGCATCTAGACAGATGAAGTACTACTCCAGTCTTCTCCCCAGAAGTGAGAGGAGGAAGGCGTTCATAAAAAAGGGGAGTTTAAGGCAAATGCGCTCAACTGATAGCCCCGATTAGCTTCAAGATTCTGAGGGCATAGTATGTCTCCTGCAATCCTCCATAGTATTTCGCACCTCTGTAAAACAGAAAACCACCGTACTTGTATTTTAAGGAGTGGACGAAATTTATCAGGTCTTGGATGTCTTTCGGACAGCAACCCATGTAAACCAATGCCTCTATTACCCTATAGGTGTTGTATAGATCGGGGTAACCCCAGCCTCCTCCATGCATGGTTCTTAAGAAATACTGAACCGTATCTGTGTCATTGTAATTATACCCAAGAGCATGGAGAAGCATTACTGCGTTTGTTGTCTGAAAGATAATTTCCCCAGTTGTATTTCCAGTTCCAAACGTTCCGTTAGTATTCTTCATGGAGAGTATTTCACTGATTAGTTCTGATCGGGTTTTTGTATCTAATTTAACTCCTATTGAGTTCCCAAGTTTTATGAGATCTATCCATCCCTCATCTATCAGAAGATCTTGTCTCCTGTGGGCCAGATACCATTGCATTAACCGGATTGTTTCATTTTTTAGGTACTTCATGTCATTATGATCAATGGTAATATTAAGTTCCTTGTAGGTAAGGTAGATAGGATATAAGGCGGCCGGATTATCCTGGCTATAAGGCCATCTGTTATGAAGGGCATGTCTCAGATACGTCTCTAACCGGGTTCTGTTGAGGGGCATTCCGATTTTCTTGGCAACGTAGACCCCCATATATGTACTTATTGGTCCACAGAACTTTTTAAACGTGAAAGCGAAGCCCCCGAGGGGGCTTTCCCAGCTGTGTATGAACTCTATTGTTTTTTTATCTGGTTTTTTTCCGAGTAAAGTAATCGTTTTTACAGCATAATACGTTCCCTGGAACTCCCCGTAGTCCTTCCCAAAGATATTAAATCCCCCATCAGGCAATTCTTGGGACATTACATAATTATAAATCCCCTCTGAGATAGTTTTGTTCAAAAGTCTGTACCCCTCAAGTAGTTGGGCAAAATTGGCCACTATAAAGAGAGGGGGTTTGTTTCCAAGTATTTTTCCGACGTTCTTGGACAGGTTCTTTATAGAAGATACGTCCCCTTTGTACTCCTCTGTTTTTGTATAATTAACCCCCATAATCTCTAGGCACTTGGTATAACTAATAAAGTTAAACAAAAACCCCATTAAACGGAGCCCCTTATATTCGTGGGATGGCGTTAAGTTCTGAAAATTTCTCAGACAATATTCACGGGTTTCTCTAAGATTGCTCAAATTATATCCAAGAACGTGTAAAATTTCTACAGCCTGGGGTGTGAAGTCCATGTCATCATACACAAAAGAGCCGTTTTTTTGTCTCATATTCAATATGAATTCTATGATTTTATATGGGTTCTTTGGGGAGGAGTTTAACATTGATAGGGTCATAACACCATAATAGACTATCCAGAATTTAGGCATATTTGCATCGTAATCTGTTGTCGTATTTTCAAAGAGATTGTCTTCATTCCTGTGGAGCCATTCTATCGTCTGAATCCGATTGTAAGGAGTTTGATTTATTGCTCTTAATGCAGATACAAAATAATAAGTTGAAACAATATCCGGGGTTATTGTATCGTCGATTTCCGTAAAACCTCCCCCCGAACATTCAGCCAATTGCAGTCTTTTGGATGTGTAGCTAATCCAGTCTCGGCCAAGAAATGTGGAGGTGATAAGGAGCCTTGGGGGACAATTAAGCTGGATTTTTACGTCCTCATTTTCAATGGCTTTGCTCTCTTTACCGTTATTCCATCCATTGAGGGATATTCCCCAATACATTCCTAACAATAGGACTAGAACCAAAAAAGAGGAAAGGAGGAATTTTCTCTCCATTATCGTGACCCCCGTAATTTGATGACGTTAGCTCCTTGTATGTATTTAGTGTTTCCTCCAACACTACCAAAGTAAAATTGCCCTGTAGTGTGATCCTCTACCCGCCATATACCAAAAATTGCAGTTGCCTCCATATTGTCAAAGTCCACCCCAGCATAGTCTGTGTTGTGGAGAGTTATGCTGTACTCCGCCCCATCAGAGGTTCCATAAAAACCTATTCCTGGTGGTGCCGAGACGGAGATGGAACCACTGATGGCAACGAACTTTAACCTGACCCCAAGAGTCAAATCCTCTGCTGGATAATCCTGAGACCACCAATAGTCATATGGCTGAATCCAGCAAGCTGCAGAGGAATATCCACCCACTGTCACTATTGAAAATAAGTCCTTTTCTATGGTTAAAGATGCGTACGCGGATATGTAAACGTCACCCTGGTGAGGTATACTGAAAGCCTTTCTCTGTTCGTAGTCTGAGTTTGGTCCGATCCATACTCCCGTTACTTGTCTGTGTTTGAGAGAGAAACGTCTGTTAACCGCCATAATGACCTCACGTCTGCCCATCTCTGGAGTATTGGGAATTTGTATTATTCCGTCTCTTACAAACACTGGAATTTCCTGACCATTTACATGTACCGTGTATATTGTAGTATTAGCCCTGTGTTGTTTGTCGTAGCTGGTGGCACTCACTCCTTGGAGCATAGCCACAACCAACAATAGAACCATAAACCATACCCCTTTTCCTCGCATTCGACCCCTCCCAAACGGGTTGTCAAATACAATTAATGAATTTGTAGTATTTAAGTGTTTCGTCCTCTCAAAATTAAGGAGTGACAAAAGAGATCATTGGATTAAAGTTACTAAGAAAAGAAAGAAATCACTTCTTCCTCTTGGCCCTCTGGAGACGGGCTTCCTCGAAGGCCTTGGTCCACTTGAGCTTCCTCGGATTCCTGCCCATGAAGTAGAGCTTCTCGCACTTGCCCGAGCAGAAGAACAGAACCCTGCCGTCGTTCCTGACGTACATCTTGCCCGTTCCTGGCTCGAACTCCTTTCCGCAGTAGGAGCAGACGTTCCACCTGGCCATCTCGATTACCTCCTGGCCCTGATCTCCCTGGCCTCACGCTCGGTCTCCCGAAGGATGACTATGTCGCCGACGCGAACCGGGCCCTTGATGTTCCTCCTGATGACGCGTCCCTTGTCACGACCCTCAAGGACGCGAACTTTGACCTGGGTAACGCCACCGGTGACACCGGCCCTGGCGATTATCTCAATAACCTCTGCTGGGTACCCATCATCGCTCATTTCTCACACCCCTTAACCTAAAAATCTCCTCGCAGCGGTGAACTTAAACCTTTCCGTGGATTAAGGAAGGGGAAGGAGCTCACTTCATGAGCTCCCTGACCTTCATTGCGATCTCTTCAACGAGCTCGCGGCCCTTGCCCGGTTCCACAATAGCGACGCTGGCTGAAGGAACCTCAATGCCGGCGGCCGCGCCGAGCTCCTTTTTACTCGGAACGTAGATGTACGGAATCTCCTTCTCCTCGCACAGCGGCGGGAGGTGTGCAACGATCTCCTCGGGATCAACATCCTCGGCTATAACGACGAGCTTGGCAATACCCCTCTCAACCGCCTTGGTGCTCTCGTTGGTGCCCTTCCTGATCCTTCCGGTATCGCGAGCGAGCTCAATCGCCTCAAGGGCCTTTTCGGCAAGCTCTCCCGGAACCTCAAACCTGACATAGCTTGGCTTTGCCATCATTCATCCCTCCGAAACTTCATCGTTCATCGAATTTGCGTGCTCAATTCTGGGGGACTCTTTAAAAGGATTTCGATGGAGCAATGAGGGGAGAGAAGAGACGAAGGGCAGGGGAGTGGCGGGGGTTTTGGATTATCTCATTCTCTCCTTGTGATATCCCCGATAAAGCTCAAGTTGCCTCCGGGCTTTGGCCCTAATAGGACGCCCTATTATCCGGGTGATCTCGTCAGCCGTTGCTCTGCCGTGGCGGAGCATCTTGGTCTCGGTCTTTATCTTTTCGATCTTCACGGTGCGGCCGCCGACCTCGAGCACCTCCCCGACCACGAACTCCTCGTTCCTGTCCGCTTTAACCTTGTAGGACTGGGTCTCCCCATGTGACAGGTAAACGGTGACTCCAATGACCTTTGGGAACGTCAGGCTTTCTCCCCACAGGGTTTTTATCTCACCAATCCTGCCCCTCTCAACGCGTTTTTCCCCCTCAAGTTCTATGCCGGTTACCCGAACCTCGTCATCATCCGTCTCAACCACATCACCAATGGCGATTTCCTCACCTTCCGGCAGTTCCGCGAAGGTCTTGAAACTCCTCTCGTGTTTGCTGACTACCAGCGAAACTTTAACGAGCTTTGGAAGGGTTACATGCCAGATATTGCCACATTCATTACAGCGAAGCGTCAGCTCCCTCCCCCGTTCCTTGATGACCTCAACGTCATCGCTACCGCACTCCGGACAGACAAACCATTCCTCCATGTTTCTCACCAGAGGGGGGAGGGGGAAGGCGTTTATAAAGGTGGTGTTCTTTCGGAGAGGCAACTTTTGGGAGGCAGATCCAACCGTTTTTATTCAACCCGCCAAGCATCTGGATATCCAGGCTACAACGGTAAGGTTTCGCACATCGAGATTCCAAGTCCCCTGTGAGGGGTTATACCCCGTCCATCATAGTACCTCCCGACTGGAACCACAGGCCGTCATTCCCTCAAAAATACCCGGTAAGTCCTGCCCTCCCTCACGCGGGTTATCAGCCCCTTCTCCTCCATCTCGCGCAGAATTATACTGACCTTGGCCTTTGATACACCTAGCTTCTCCGCCAGCTCGCTCTGAAGAATTGGGCCTTCATCCAGCATGGCCATTATCCTCTCCTCGTCGCTCCGCAGGTGGGTCTTTTCCTCCTCGCGCTTCTTCTCGCGGTAAAGGACATAGCCGTAAACGGAGCCGCCACCCACCAGCAGACCGGCCAGGAAGATTCCAGTGTAAAGGAGAGGGGATGGCCTTGCTGGAACCGCGAGTTTCCCGGAGAACCCAACTATGAAATAAAACTCGTCACCGGCGTTAACGTATCTCCGGTTCCACTCTAGGAGAAGCCGGTTCGTGGAACTCTCGACCTTATCTGGAGAGGGTATTATAGGAGAAAGCACCGCGTAGCCCCTTGGGATGGTGAGCTGAACGTGGAAGAGACCCACCGGCTGGCTGAACTTGACGTAGTACGTGAACTGCTCCCTTCCTCCGTTCTCTGCTATCATCCCCCGCGTTGTGAAAGTGAGCCTAAGAACTGCCCTCTCGCCAGGTTTCAGCTTCGGAAAGCGCATGTATATCGCATTAGTTCCTCCAAGTACGCTACTGACCGTTACGTTTATCGGCTTGCTAGTGTTTCCCAAGGTTATCCTGGCCCAAGGATTCTCAACCGGGTAGTCGGTGTAGATAATGTAGCTATCCATGGTGGAGTTGGCTATGAGATTCATTTCCACGGTTTCAGTTACGTTGTTCGGTGAGTGAACATCAAAGTACAGAGCGTAGGCGTTCATGGTGTAGTAGTCCGAGGCCGCAACTGGGGGGGCAAAAACAAGAAGAAGGGATAGAGTCAGAAGTAACCCGGTTCCAGCTACAGCTGACTTCCTTCCGAGGGATTTTTGATTTTCAGGAGCGGGCATACATCCATACACTCCCTGCAGTGGGTGCAGAGCTCACCGTTTACAACGATTTTCCTGCTCCTTGGGTCGATGCTGAGCGCCCCCTCAGGGCACTTGCCGACGCAGACGCCACAGCCAACACATTCGTAGGCCCTCTTGATGAGGTAATATGCCTGCATCGCTTCCCGGGAGTCGCTCGTATAGGCACCGTCCTGTTTAAACCTAACATCGCCCGTCCTTATGTAGTTTTCGCCTTCCTCAACCTCCCCGAGGATTGGAGCGACTTCCCGTATCCTTTTCAGGTTCACGACGGTGTTGAAGCGAACAGCAAAGCCGTCGTCGTTCTCCACAATCGAGTACTTCACCGGCTCCCAGGAACGCTCCTCTGGAATCTCAACACCCAACTCCCTCGCTATGGAATTTTCGCCCTTGCTCAACTTCTTCCAGCGCCAGAAGCCGTAGGTTATCCACTCATCGGGCATTCCAAAGCGCTTCCCCCAGCGCTTGAGCTCGTTCTCCCACCTGGCCCAGAGCTCGGGCTTCTCCTCTCTAAGGGTGTAGATTTCCGCCAGGGAGGCACTCGGGCAGAGAAAACAGCCTATCCTGTCGAGTCTATCCTCGTAGAGCGGGTTGTATTTCAGCTTCCTGCTGAAAATGTAGAGCCAGACCTCCAGCGCGCGCCAGTGGAATATCGGCGATGCCCCGGTCTCGTTCGGCACCCAGGGGTTCTTCCATACCCTCGGCTGTTTAAACCTCTTTATGCTCTCGTACTTCCTCTGACCGACGAACATGAGGACTCCTTCGGGGTAGTTCTCCTTTATCGCCATCGTTATGGGGCCGAGCTTCGTCACCTTACAGCACCAGCGGTAGTCTCTACCCGGTGGGGAGAAGACGTGAAGGGCGCGCCAGAATGCGTCGCCGGCATCGGCAACAATGAACTTTATGCCCTTCGGCTCAAGCTCCTTCCTCAGCTCCTCTACGTATTCGAGAGTTTCCGGGAACTCTATGCCGGTGTTGTTGAAGAAGACGGTGAAATCCTCGCCAAACTCCTCCAGTGCTAGACCGAGAACCGCCAGGCTGTCCTTGCCGCCGGAGAATGCCACCGCCACCGGAAGGTCGGAGTAGCGGGTGGCAACCTTCTTCATGAAGCGCCTCGCTTCCATCACCTTCCTCTCAAGCTCGATGGAGTTTGCCCTGAGAACGTCCTCCATCGTGGCCTTCCTTCCCTCGCGATAGTTGATGGTCTTCTGCCGCCTCACTTTGACACCGGTTCCGCGCTCCTTGTTGGCGAGCCCGGAATAGTCCTTCTTCGCTATGCCCGTCGCGATGACGTCTCCGCCCTCGGAGACGAGGATTACGTCGTCGTTTCTCCTTATACTCCCCTCGGCCTCGATTATGCCGACCGGCAGGAGGTTAGAGCCGTTGAGTATAGGCTCTCTAGCGCCCTCATCAACGATTATCCACTTCCTCATGGACTTTCCGAAGCGCTTCCAGAGGGCAATCGCCCCCTCGACCTTTAAGCCGGGCTTCCAGTGAAGCTCCAGCGGGTCGAAGCGTATCCAGCCGAAAACGTAGCCATCGAGGATTATCTCATAGGCATCGTCCTCTCCGGGGGTCTTGTTGAGGAGAACCACCTTTCCCTCAAAGAGTTCACCCACGTCGACGCCGTAGTGCTCCCTAAAGACCGAGCGTATGAACCAGATGTCCTTCTCAAAGGCGAACCTCAAATCGCCGGGAGGTGTGATGTTGAGGCGGAAAACGCTCTCCTCTCCGTGAACGGCACAGCTATCGCCGATGAGTGGGACGTTGCACTTCTCACACCAGTTTATGTAAGCCTTACCGAGGAAGACGGGCCTTCCCATTTTCTCTCACCGCGCTTAGAAGGGAGCAGGGGTTTATAAAGGCGATTGACGGAGGGAGCTCCCAACCAAAAGTCTTTAAGTATTTATGTAAAATTTTTTAAAAATTAAACGTAATAATAACGTCCGTGGTTGAAGCCTCGATGATCCCTGAATGTTCCTCCTGCTGAACGTCAAGGTCCCCGGTATCCTGCTGGAGGCAGTTGGGGATTTACCGAGAGTTTTTTCGTCTCGCTGATAGCCGCGGCATCGTTTACTTGGCAATAGGCCGCTACATCAGGAGAGGGGTACAGGACATCGGTGCAAAGGAGAAGAAGTACACCTTCGAACTCAGAGGAGCGTGGAGAGTCGGGGACATCTGGGGGAACACTACCTGGTAGGAATTGAAGGGGATGGGGATAGCACTGGTAAAGGAAAACGGGGAGCTGAGGGTTCGTGACACGGCCGAGGTGGTTGAGGTCAACGGGACAACGATGGTGGTGAAGGGGGTTCAGTGAGATTGAGGGGATAAGCCCCTCCCAATTCTTCCCACAGATCCTCCAGCGTTTTTCCAAGCTTCGGCAACACTCCATTTCTGTAGACCATCTCACCGTCCACAAACACCATCTCAACATCACTTCCCCTGGTGGAGTAAACGACGTGTGAGTAAATGTTTTCTCCAGGAAGGAACTGCGGTTTCCTGCCGTTTACGAGGATGAGGTCCGCGAGGTAACCGGACTTTATGAGCCCTGCCCTGATGCCCAGAGCCCTGGCCCCACCCACCGTTGCCCACTCAAAAACTTTCCTGGCCCCTACCCGGCCGGAGGGACCGACGGTGATACCATAGGCAAGGGAGACCATGCGCATCTCCTGAAACATGTCCATGAGGCCGACCGGGTTGGGCGAGTCGTTTCCGAGTGCAACGTTGGCCCCCGCATTCTCAAACTTCAGAACCTGGGGGACCCTGGCCTCAAGACGCACGTTGCTGACGGGGCAGTGCACGAGGGTTGCACCGCTCCTTCCAAATCTCCATACATCCCCGTCTTCAAGGTACACCCCATGAACGCCCAGCAGGCTTTTACCCAGGACCCCGGCTCTCTCCAGATACCGAACGGGTGTTGTCCCGTACCTGCGCTTCACCTCCAAAACTTCCGCACGGCTCTGAGCGAGATGAACATGAATAGGGACACTCTTCTCTCTGGCGAGCTCGCCGAGTTCCTGCATTAGCTCCAGCGAGACGGTGTTGGTGGCATGCGGTGCCAGGGTTGGTGTAACGAGGGAGTCCTTTCCATCCCAGCGCTTGAAAAAACGGAAGCCCTCTTCAGGGGCTGCCAGTGGAAAGTCCACCAGGTCCATAACCGTCTGCCCAACAAAAGCCCGAACGCCGAGCTTTTCAGCAACCTTTGCTATCTCCCCGGCAAAGAAATAGTGGTCGTTTATCGTCGTTGAACCATTTGAGAGGACCTCGGCCATACCCAGCAGCGCCCAGCGGTGGATCTCGCGGGGAGTCCACTCACGCTCGGCCGGCCATATAACCTCGGAAAGCCACTGGGGCGTGGGGAGGTCTTCACCGACGCCCCTGAACTTTGCCATCGCCACGTGGGTGTGAGAATTGATGAACCCAGGGAGAACCAGGTACCCCTTGCCCCCGTAGATTTCGTCGACATCGTAGTCTCCGAGCCTCTCCCTGGGGACGACGTCAACTATTGTGCTATCTTCCCAAATGACCGCAACGTCGGCTCTAATGCCCGTGCAATCAACGGTGGTTCCGACCAGCGCCCTCATTTTCTCACCGGATTACTTACGTGCAAGTTGATTTAAACCTCACTTCGCCTCCATCCTAGCAGCTATCCACGCCAGGAGCAGGATGAAAAGCACCCCTCCCAGGAAGGCCCCACCGAAGTAAAGTAGCTTATCCCTCAGCGAGAGCCCCACCTCCTCCACCGTTGCGTTCGCTGGCACCGGAACCTTTACCACCTCCGTGACGACCTTGGGCTGGCAGGAGGTGTTGGATGTAGCGTTGTATACAGGGGTACTCCCCTGAGAGGACGGCTCCGCGTGGACCGGGGGCGTGGCAACCTTTACAACGGTTGAGTTCTGAGCCATGATTCCACGCCCTCCAAGAACCGCCGTCAGTTTATACTCACCCGCTTTCGTTGGTACGAGGGTTATACGATATACCTTTGAGGACCGTGGACCTATCCAGCCCTCCGCCTGGAGCCATTTCCCGTACAGCGTGAAGTTCTTGGCCACGATCCCGAACCCCTGAGGAACGGCCACGCTGAGGTTGAACGCTCCCCCAGAGCTTCCTGTGTTTATGACGGTGATGTTCAGCTCAAGCGGCGCACCAACGCGTCCGTTTTCCGATGAGAGCTTTAGACTGTATGTGAGGTTGAGGGGAGTAACGTGGATGATCTTGCTCTCGGACGTGAACTCTATCCCCTTCAGGCCATAGCAGGAAAGTTCATAGGGCGCGTGGGCGGTCACCACAACGTTGCCCAGCGTGAGGTTGCCCCCTTTGAGCGGAACTATCGTCACAGGAATCTCCGCGCTTTCTCCCCTCTTTAGGACGGATAGGTATGGAAGACCCCTCAGCTCAGCTCGAAAGGCCTTCGAGACGTTCAGCGAGATCTCAACGTAGCGGAGGTCCGTCTTCCCGGTGTTCCTTAGAACGACCTCCCCCTTGATGGGACGGTACTGGGTGGCGTTTGGTGGGATCTGCAGGGAGACGTTCAGGAAAGCCACGTCCCTCACCGCGGGTACCCGCGATCCGTTCAGAAACGCGATCACGTGCGCCTCCTTCTCGCCATCCCTCTCCCGAACTTCGGGTATTCCTATGAGGAGGCCACCGTAGTAAAGTCCATGTGAGACGTTACCCACCGACACGAAGCCCGTCTTCAGGGGCATCCCGCAGGGGTTGGAGATGGAGACGTAGGCGCTATCGTTGAGCACAGCCTCGATCCTGACGATGTACGGACCCACTTTCTCCGTTTTACCGACCGGGAGCCACCCATCAAACGAGGGCGCGACCGATGCGGTAACGTATGCCCCCTTGAGTCTTATCCTGACCCTCAGATACTCGGCACCGACGAGGTCCTTCACATCGATGACCAGGGCCCCGGTGTCTAGGGTCTTACCAGCCTCCACGTAGTATTTCCTACCTCCCACCTCAAGGTTTATGACTTCCACAAGGTTTCCGTTCTCCCGCGTGACGTTGTATCCCGTGAAGTTCACCGTCCACTCACCGACCCTGACAAGATGCCCTCTGAGGAGGTAGCCATCGAACATCACGGGCATTGGCGTCGCTAACAGCTTCAGATGGCCGAAGGAAACGCCGCCCCCGGACGACTTCAATGTCTTCTCCGATGTTCCGTTGGAAACGCTCAGTACGGCCGTGCTCTCAGAGACGGAAACGAGTTTTACCGTATAGTTCCCAAAGCTCAGGCTCTCCCCCTGGAGGAGGTAGGGAAACCTAAAATCAACTAATGCGTAAACAACGTTCCCATCCATCACCACCTCACTAAGGTTGAGGCCGTAGCCGCTCCAGTTCAGCCCGCCGCCTATCGGGAGGACATCGCGAAGTTCCGTTCCGTTTCCGGTTATGAAGAGGAGGGCGGAACCGTCGGTTATCGAAACATCCTGAAATCTCATATGGAGGCCACCCAAGGTAACCCGACCCGGAACTGCTACCCATCCCGAGAAGGAGGACGCCCCCGCCAGGGGAGAGAGAAGGAACAGGAGAGGCAGGACTACAATCAATTTTCTCATACCATCACCCCCATGGAGTGCAGGAGTACCCCCAGGACGGAGGAGGAAAACGTCATCATGCGCTCCATCATTACACTCCCAATATACTGACCTATCGCCGAGAGCCACATCAGGACGACGAAGTAGTAAATCGAAACCCCCAGGTGCCCCCCGTCAGCCAGTTTTATCGAGACTGCGGACATCGCTGAGTGTATTATTAATATGGCACCTATTATGTAGCTAGTTATCTCCAGCCCGCTAGCCGACGGAACGAAGATTATGTTCTTGAGGAAGTCCCCCTGGATAGGCATATTGGAAAACAGCTTGTTCATGTAGAGCGCCACCTCAAAGGCCGCCGCCACCGAAAAGGCGAATGCTCCAGTGATGCCGTAGATAACGCCCCTAAAGCTGGCGACGTTCTGGGCCCTCTTGCGCCTCAGCCTTATAAGCCTCTCAAAGTTTCTGGAGATGACCATCCCCACGTACTCGGGATCGGCACCCAGGTTGATGCTCTTCTTGAATATATCGGAGAATATACCAACCAGCCAGCTGCCCGTATCCGCCGCGAAGTGCTTCCAGGATTTGTCGTTGTCTATCCTTATGGAGACCCTGCGGTAGAGGTTCTGGATGTCCCTGGTTAGAACCCCGAAATCATGGGAGCTGAGGTACTTGAGAACCAGATGCATCGAGGCACCACTGGCGGCCAGGGAGGAACTGAGACTCCTCATGAACGCGGGGAAGTTCTCGTCCTTAACGAGGATGTTCTTCTCCTCGCCCTCCAGCACTTTGCCCACATACCCCAGGGGCGACACCACCAAGGCCGCCTGAACCAGGAACGGTACGTTGAACCTGGGGTGGACAACCAGGTAATCGACGAACGCCATTGCAAAAACTCCCGCTGCGGATATAACCAGGGCGCGCATTATGCGCTTTCTACGCTCGTTGGTCATCGCGTAGGCCGACCATATGGCATCCTCGGGCATCCTGTACTTTATGATGAGTAGGATACCTATCTCCGTGGCAAGAACGAGAACGAACATAAAAGCGCTGAGTCCAACTATATCTTGACCCGTTAGTATGGGCCCGATGATGATAAATGTGACCATAAAGACCACGGAGATTATGAGTGAGGAGTATATCTCCTTAAAGACGTCTAGGTCGTAGAGGGCCCCCTCATAGAACGTCTCGTAGTCGTCCATAACAGTCTTCTGCTCCTGAAGGAGGTAATCCTTGAGATCAACACCGCTGTCCAGAGAATACGCCAGCCTGTCGAGGAAGTCGGCGAAGACCTTACTGGGAGTCCTTCTGGCCAAGAAACGGAGCGCTTCAGGCATTCCCCTATGGAGTTTAGCTATGAGGTAGTACACCTTCTTCATCTCAGTAGCTATGGGCTCAAGAATCTTCTCCGTGGCCACGTTCCATATAAGCTCGCTTCTGCTGACGTCGCTCGTCGAAAGAACCGCGAAGTAGGTGGCGAAGTATGGAATCTTCGAGTTTATCTGCACCTTCTTGCTACTTGCCTTAGCGCTGGGATAGGCAACCGCGTATATCATCGGCAGGAAAGACACCAAGTAGAGTATTATTCTTATGATTCTGCTGAGGGCAACGAAGCGCAGGAGCACGGAGGATGCCAAGAATAGGACGACAGAGGCAACCAGACTGGGGGCCAGGACCTTTCTCAGGTACTCCCTGATGTTGAGGCCCGCCTGCACAAAGACACCAGCTTTTCCCCCTGTCATGGTACCACCTCACAGCCTGAAGCTCAGTCCCTCCAGCCCCCGTTCGTAGAAGCCCTTTATCTCACGGTACACCTCATGGTATCCCGTTATGCCGAGCTCCGCCATCCTGTTGATTATCCTGGCCCTCAGAAACAGCTCGTTGTATATCTCCTTGGGGTCTTCGTAGCCCACGACCTCGGCTATCTTCCTCTCCAGGATGTACGAGTTGTTCATTCCCCTGAAGATGTGCCTGTCACCGACCGGGTCCCACTCAAAGACGTTCCTGGTGGCAACGCCACCCAATTCCTCGTAGTAGCCCTCGATCTCGACCACGCTGAGAACCCTTCTAAGGAACCGCCCCTTCACGTAGACGGCCTGCTGGAAAAGGGCGATGTTGAGGTTGTCTATGAACGTGACGGGTATGTTTATGGGTGAACCGGTGAAACGCTGTATCATCTTTTTGATGTCGCCGGCGTGAAACGTGGACATGACGGGGTGTCCGGTCTGCATAGCCTGGAAGGCTATGGCACCCTCGGCTCCACGGATCTCACCGACTATGATGTAATTGGGCCTCGAACGCAGTGCCGCTTTCAGCAGGTCAAAAAGGGCAACCCTGCTTTCCTCCGGGCCGCGCTCCCTCGTGGCAAGCCTCTGCCAAGTCTCATGGGGCACTATGACCTCCGGAGTGTCCTCCGCGGTGTAGATCTTCGCGTCCGGCTTGATGAAGGGTATGATCGAGTTGAGGGTTGTCGTCTTTCCGCTGGCGGTCTCACCGCATACGAAGACGCTCATACCGTACTCCAGGGCGAGCCACAGGTAAGCCGCCACCTCCGCCGAGAAGGTTCCCCATTTCACGAGCTGAACGACGCTTATCGGGGTGGCCGAGAACTTACGTATGGTGGCACTCGGACCCTTTATGCTGACGTCAGGGGAGTAGATTATGTTGATACGCGAGCCGTCCGGGAGGGTTCCATCGACGATCGGGTTCTTGTCGCTTACAGGTCTACCCATCCTCTCACTGAGGTTCTTGAAGTAATCCGCAAGGCGAATGTTGTCACCGAAAGTGATGTTGGTCGGCATTGCCTCGAATATCTTGTGGATCATAGCCACGTAGTTCGCACCGACAACGTGGATATCCTCGATGTACGGGTCGCGCATGAGAGGTTCAAGCGGCCCTATACCAACTATATCCCTTTTGAGAATGTACCTGAATTTCTCCGCCTCTTCCGGTGTGAAAGAAAGCCGCGTTCTCTTTAGGAACCCTCCGCTACCGCTGGAAAGTTTGGCCAGTGCCTCGTCAAAGAGGTCATCCAGGAAGTGCTCAAAAGCCTCCTGATCCTCCGGTATGGATTTTTCGGGAGCCAGCTCCAGTATCTTGTCTTTGAGGGCATCGTACTTCTGTTCTTCAATGGGGTTGGTTATCCTTGGCTCCACCACTATGTACTTTTTCCTGGTGTGGATATCACCGTAGATGTGGATGAATATGGGATCGCCAACCGGGTAGATGATGTTGGGGTATTTTATCTCCTTCATGTCCCTGCTGAGCTGGGGGTAGAACTCCGGGAACTTGCCAGTTTTCTTGACGAACTCATCAACGTACCTACGAAGGTGAGGGTTGCGGGCCATTGCAACTTCCAGGGTATCGCTGACGTTCCGCTCCATATCACACCACCGAGGCTATCTCCACTATGAATCCAACACCGGGCTCGACCCTGAAGGGGATTATCTTCTGGAAAACACCCTGGGCGTTGTTGTACTTCACGACCATGGCGGAGTTCTTTAGATCGCCCCCGAAGGTCTTCACACTGAGCCGGATGAGCATGCTCGATATCTCCTCCAGAACGCTCAGAACATCCTTGTTCATCCCATCCGGGTTTACAGTGAGTATCACAACCTTCCCTATTGATGAGAGCCGCTTGAGATGGGAAGACAGGGATTTTATCTCGTCCTCACGGAGTTCCCTGGGCAATAGGGAGGATATTGTGTCGATTATGACAACCTCAGTTCTCCAGATACGGGGTTCGCTCACCAGCCGGGAGAGGAACTTCTTCCTCTCTGAAACGTTAACCAGAAGGGGATAAAGAGAAACGAACTGAAGCCTTCGTTTGATTAGTTCCCGTATTATGTCATAGCTCAGAGATTCCATCTGGTTTATAAACTCGGGGGTTGTGTACTGACTTGAGATGTAGGTTACGCTGTACTCGTTTTTAAGGAACCCGTAAAGGAGTCTCTGACAGAATATGGACTTCCCGGTACCCCTGTCCCCCTCTATCAGGAGGATACTGCCGGCGGGGATTCCACCACCCAGCCGTCTGTGGAGTTCATCGTTGGGTATGGTTATCTTCAGGAGGACCCCCATGCTCTCACCCCACCTTGAACACCATAGATCTCTCCTTTCCATTATCCAGGACAACAGTGAGCCGGTGATATCCGGGTGATGATATGAATGCGGACGGAACCGTGATTTGACCAACATCGTACGGCCTGAGATTGGTCAGGGAGGAATTATCCAGGTTGGTGAATGTCAGGTTCGAGGGAGGGATGATCTCCCCGTCAACCATAACAACGACGGAATCCGATGTGAAGGCGAAGGAGGTCTCCCCGATGTTTCTTAAGTAAAATATATAATTCCCCGACTCCAGCGGGATGCTCTCCGGGTCGTTTATTATCTCGAAATCGGTCCGGAGGGTAGTTGACACGCTCTTTCCCTTAACGGTTATCCCGTCGGATAGATCCTGGGTTATGTAGTAAAGTCCCCCCGCTATCGTACCGGCTACGAGTAATGACACGATGAACAGTACGAGCTCCGACACGGCTGAGCTCGCCATGGTCAACCCTCCACAGGGCAGTACCAGGCACTGCTCAACACCTCTGCAGTACCCTGAGTCTGGTTCCCGACCCATTTCCATTTTATCTTCATGTTGCAGCCCGTCTCGGTGTTTATTACAAGTGAATGAACCGTCGAATCCTTCGGAACGTTCTGGACGGTTACGTTTATCGAGTCGCCAGGAAAGAGGTACTCCTCATCCTGAACGACCACGTCGGATGTGGTGTCATATGTCCCATCGTACACGAAACGCCATTGGGGCGGGGACAGCGTACAGCCGTCATTGGTCAGCGTGAAGTTTATGTCGTAGAAGGACACGTTATCGAGGGTGGTGTTGCTGTAAGACGACAGTTCCAGCATGGCCGTCTTTGCCTTCAGCAGGGCGGCGTTCTGGTCGGCGGATGCCTCATGAACCAGCGTGTACGCATTTTCGAAGGAGGTGTAGAGCATCCCAAATGAGACCAGGGTTGCGGTCAGTAGTATTGCGAACGTCGCTGAAACACTGAGCCCCATGGGTATCGCCCGTAATTGCTTTAGACGCCGTACATGTCCTCAAGTATCTTGCTTATGAGCCGCATCTCCCTCTCGACCGAATCGATTACCTCCCTCGTTATCCTGACACCTCTGAGCCTCTCTATGAAGAGCAGCGAAACGATGTGGTCACGTATGGTGAGTTTTTCATCGGGCCGCCACTCAGGTTCCCTCGGATGGGGCCTTATGCCCTCGGCATACTTCATTAGGGTGTTCAGCACGTCCTCCGAGATCCACCCCACCCCATAGTAGAACTCCAGGACGTTTTCAAGGTTCTGCATTCCCACGCGGTCTATCAGAAAGCCAAGCCACTTTAGTACCATCATCGTTGACGCCATGTCCGCGGGAACCCTCTCGAGCCTAGCCCTTGTTCTGGGCGGGCTCAGGAGGACGTCCCGCACGTCAGGCGGAATCTCAAACTCCTTCTCCATACCCATCCCCCCTTCGGATTCTCCCGTAAACTCAGGAACGCGAGCTTCAGGTTTTTCAAACTCAGGTGACGTGGATGAACGTGATGACGGGTGTTCAGACGGTTCCACCGGTGAAACCTCCCCCGGCTCGAAGGGAAGCTCATGCGACAGAGATGGTACGGATTCTGTGGTCCCGTGTTCTCTCCTGGGTTGGGGACCGGAAGCACCTTTGGAGGGAACGATCTTCATAAGCTGGGCTTTGATATCCTCAAGGTACCTGCCTATTTCGTCGACCCGGCGGTCCAGCTTCGTGAGACGTTCAAGGTTACCGGAGTACGTGCTCATAACCCGTTCAACGACTTTATCAAGCTGTTCTGGTGTCAGTATATCCTGTTTGCTCATGAGTTTCTCCTTGAGGTCGTCAATGAGCACGTTCGGAAGCCTGCCCCTCAGCCCCTTCAGCTTCTCATCGATCTCGGTTTCGGTTATCATGCCCCTCCCTCCGAGATGGTCTCGTATATCAGCTCATCAAGATCAATACCATCGATGACCAGCAGCCTGAGATCGGCCTTTATCTTGGCTATCTCCGACTTCAGGTCGTCTATCTTACCTCCCAGCTCCTGAATCTCAGCCACCAGGGGGTTGGCCCCATCAACTTCCTTGAAGGGGTTTATCTCCTGTGATACGACCTCGTAAAGCACCATAACGTCCTTTATTGTCTTATCGAGGCGCTCTATCTCTTCCCTGAGCTCACCTATCTGGGACTTGAGCGTGTCCATGCTCACCTTTATCCTTGGGATGTCGTTCTCTATCTCGTTTATGCGCGTCATCACCTGATTCAGCATCTCCTCCTCTTCCGGGCTCTTCTGGGGGGCCGGCTCCTCGACCTCAAGCTCGTCAATTTTTATGATTTCCCTGTTGTCCTCGGCTCCACCCCCTGCTTCCCCCTCCTTCTTCTTTTTGAACTTGTTCTTTAGGTATGAGAACGACATTTCTGTCACCCCCAAAAAGGAAACGTTGAAGAAGGAAAGAAAGGCACGACGTCACTGAAGCTCTATAATCTTGTCGTTGCTGCTGAGGCCGTACGCAGTCGGGGTGACGACCTTGGCGTAGCCCGGAGCGCCGGTCTCCGGAACTACCTTTATGGTTATCGGGGTTCTTGGGGCAACACCGCCGAAGACCTTACTGAGGTTGACTGTGAGCAGTGCTATGTCACCGGAGGTCAGGGTCGGGATACTGCCGCTGAGGGAGCCGTCAGCGTCCTGCACGATAAGTATGCCGAAGTGGCTGTTGTCAACACTGGCGTTCCATCCATTCAATGAAGAGTTAAACATACTACCAGTTAGGTTGTCTATGGCTTTACCATACGCAAGAACAACCTGCTTCTGGCCGTCGTCTAGGTAGACCTTTGTCTGGGTCAGGTCAATCGGGCTGCTGCCGGCCTGCAGGGAGACCTGAATGGTCATCATGGTCATGTTGTTCGCGGTCGGAGCGTAGCCGGTAACCGCGTCGATCTTTATGCCTGTCGAGACCTCCTGCGTGGTCTGTCTACCGGTGGCCATTGCCCTCTGCTGCAGGTAGCCGCTGGTGTTGATGAGAACCGCCGCAGCCACTGCGGCCACCAGCACCATGGCTATAAACACTATCAAGGTGCCGATACCAATGGCACCCCTCTTCTTTCTCAGCAACCTCATCTCCTTGGCACCCCCTTAGAGGTTTTGCAATACTATCTAGGTAACTTCGTATATAAATCGATTTTTTGTTAGTATATATGCAGAAGCCTGTGTACCTACATATGTAGGTGTGTACTATTCCCAATGGTTGTTGAAAAATCTTCAACGAAGAGGGCGACTCATGGAGTCTGCAGAACCAGCACCGAGTTACCTAGGGGCTTCACCTTCGCATCAACACCCAGCCCCTCAAGATGGGCCAGCAGGTCACCCCTGCTTGGAAATTCCACAAATTCCTTGGTCAAACTTTCAAAGAATCCCCACGCGGGCATGTAGGGGCTGACCTCCTGGAAAGGTTCAAGGATCACGAGTTTGCCGCCTTCATCCAGCATCCCCAGGGCCTTGGCAACCAGCTGCTCCGGACTCTCAATGTACTCCAGGATGAAGCTCATGACGACGACGTCGTACCGTTTTTTGGGAAGGATACGGCGCACATCCATCTCCCTCAACTCAACCCAATCCATGCCAAGCTCCTTAACCCTCGTCCTCGCTATACTGAGGAGCCCTGGCGAGAAGTCGACACCAACGTATCTCCCGTTGGGCCCAGCTACCCCACCAAGTTCAACAGGAGAAACCGAACCGCAGCCCAGGTCAAGTACGCGCATTCCGTCCTCAAGGCCGGCAACGGATGAGATTACCTCCCGGTACAGCCGGTTTATCTCCAAGGAAAGGCGCATATCCCAGAAATCGGAATCATTGTCAAAGTCCATCAATATCTTGGGATGCTCGGAGGAGATGAACGCGTAGTCCACCATGCGGTATATCTCCTCATGGACGGGTATCCAGTCAACGGTCAGCCCCTCGGCGTTCTTTGGGGTCAGCTTGAGCTGGTAGCTGAATGTTGAGGCTTTGAGAATATCCCCCTCCCTCCGTACAAGCCCCAGCCTGATGTAAGTCTCAATGAGCCGTCTCAGAAGGGCCCTGTTGGGTAGAGGGGCAGATTTTATGAAATCCTCGTACGGTGTCGGTGTGCTCAGGGACTGAAACACCCCGTATTTCAACCCTATCTGGAACAGGTGAAACAGGGAGATCCTGGCCATACTGGAGAGATTCTCATCGAGCAATTCCACCGGGGGCTTCATCGGGTTCACCTCACATAAACCTGTTGTAATAGGAGTTGTAGGACTTGAGCAGCTGCACCACCTTCTTCCCGTAATCGGTTAGCCTGTAGTACTTGAAGCCGTTGTCGTTAACCACCTCAACGAGACCAAGGCTCACCAGGGAGCTGCTTCCGTTGTAGCGGTTTCCAAGACCGATCAGGGCACCCTTAACATTTGAGGGGTCCGACTTAACGATTCTGGCTATCTCCGAAAGGTAGGTTGGAGATGGATATATCTCCGCAAGGTACAGGAGTATCCGCTTCCTCAGTTCACTTCTGTTTATGGACCTGATGACAAAAGGATCAACGAACATGCTGCTCACCCGGAGCCCCCAACACCCCTCACCAGCCACTATGAATTAGGTGGATACCCTATATAAAATTTGTCATTTTGTTGTTGATTTATTGTATAATATCCCAAAAAGTTAATATATCGTTGGATAGTATAGCATTATCTGAACGGATTTCACATTACTAGGTATATGCCCCGTTCCTGGATAATATACAATACTGTAGGGTATACAATTGGTGGTACTGCGATATCATTGGATTTATTTTAAATAAAATACACTGACACTGTGACAGGCTTAGGGGCACAAACTTTAAAACATCTGGAGTGCAATAGGCGCCATGCCCATGCTGATGACGATAACATCCCGTCCAAAAATGCTGGTGTTTTGGACGAATTGATGCTCTTTTCAGCATTTTCCAGGTTAGTTAAGGTTATAAACTCCCCTTCAAAGCTTCTGGAGGTGGTGATGGTGATAGATAAGGTTTACTGTGCCGATGTCAGGCCAGATATGAAGGGCAAGCGCGTCAGGCTCGCCGGTTGGGTTTACAGGAAGAGGGAGATTGGAAAGAAGGTCTTCATAGTCCTCCGCGACTCAAGCGGGATAATCCAGACGGTATTCAAGAGGGAGTTAAGTGAAGAAGCCTACGCCGAAGCAAAGAAAGCAGGAATAGAGTCCAGCGTGATAGTTGAGGGCACCGTTAAGGCCGACCCCCGCGCCCCAACGGGAGTTGAGGTACAGGCGGACAGAATTCACATAGTCCAGAACGTGGAGTTCTTTCCGATAACAAAAGATGCCAGCCACGAGTTCCTGCTGGACGTCAGACACCTGCACCTGCACTCACCCAAGGTTGCCGCGATAATGAAGGTTAAGGCAACTATGATGCAGGCAGCCAGGGAGTGGCTCCTCCAGGACGGCTGGTACGAGGTTTTCCCGCCCATACTCGTCACCGGAGCGGTTGAGGGTGGAGCGACCCTTTTCAAGCTCAAGTACTTCGACAGGACGGCCTACCTCAGCCAGTCGGCCCAGCTCTACCTTGAGGCGGCAATCTTCGGCCTTGAGAAGGCCTGGTCGCTCACGCCAAGCTTCAGGGCAGAGAAGAGCAGGACGAGGAGGCACCTCACCGAGTTCTGGCACCTTGAGCTCGAGGCCGCCTGGATGGACCTCTGGGACATCATGAATGTGGAGGAGGAGCTTGTGAGCTACATGGTGCAGAGAACGCTTGAGCTCAGGAAGGGCGACATCGAGACCTTCAGGAAGGACTTCACCACCCTAAAGAACACGGTTCCGCCCTTCCCGAAGATAAGCTACGATGAGGCCATAGACAGCCTCCAGAGCAAGGGCATTGAGATAGAGTGGGGGGATGACATGGGCGCCGACGAGGAGCGCATTCTGACCCAGAAGTTCGAGAGTCCTTTCTTCGTCTACGGCTATCCGAAGGGCATCAAGGCCTTTTACATGAAGGAGGACCCCAGCGATCCGAGAAAGGTTCTCGCGGCGGACATGCTCGCGCCGGAGGGATACGGCGAAGTTATAGGAGGGAGCCAGCGTGAGGACAGTTACGACAAGCTCGTGCAGCGCATCTTAGAGGAGGGCATGAAGCCGGAGGACTACGAGTGGTACCTCGACCTCAGGAGGTACGGCAGTGTTCCGCACAGTGGCTTCGGACTGGGCCTTGAGAGGCTCGTCGCGTGGGTGCTGAAGCTCGACCACGTCCGCTGGGCCACCCTCTTCCCGAGGACGCCGAGCAGGCTGTATCCGTAGCAACCTTTGCGGGGCAAAGGTTGACCAAAGTTTGTGATTCCTTCTCAATTTTTCTTGTTACAAGGGTTTTGCATTTGAGCTTTGGACTCGTGGTCAGGAATGTGGGTTTAATTCGGCTGATTAACGGGGGGTTTACTTTTGTTTAGCGCTCCTTCGGAGCGCAGGTGAAGTAAACCCCGCGAGAAAACCCCTTGTTTTAAAGTGCACGAAACATGAAACATGCCTTCTGAAGCGTCGAAACTATTTGATCAAACTTTTCCCAGCAAGCTTTTGCTAACACAAAGCTTGATCAAAAATATTTGGGTGATTCAACAAGTTATTCAAAAGCTGGCATGCTTTCTTCAAGAGTTGCGTTTGAAATACGGTTTGCACTTACGCTGGATTATATAGTGAGTGTTTACTTTAAAAAAGCGCCCAAAGGGCGCTGAAATGGAGAAAACACGATTTAAAATGACGGGTTAATGTCCAAATCCTCTCAAAAACACTCACAAGAAAGCACGCAATCACCCAATGCGTTAGAAGAGAGAATACCACTTTCCGCCAGCGCTTTCGTTAGAAAGGGCTGCACTGGCGGGCCCGGCGGGATTCGAACCCGCGACCTCCGGCTTAGAAGGCAAACTTTTTAACGATTTGTGGGCCTCTGAACGGGCCAATTTTGTAGAATGGCTCTCTGCAGAGGTTAGCGAAGAAACAAGGAAAGACTATGTGAGAGTGCTTGACCAGTTCTTCGGTCGGCATGTGATAGGAACCCTCGGTGACTTGGAGAAAGCCCTCCGCGCGGAAGGTCAGAAACGCAATCTTGCCAAGGCGATCAGGAAGTTCTCAAAATATCTCATTGAACTTGGCATCATTGAGCAGGATATGTATGCTAAGATAAAGGCTGTCGCGAAACTCAAGCCAACAGGAGTTAGGGATGTATTCATAAGCGACGACGATGTCAGAAGAGCTTACGCCGAGGTCAAAAAGCGTGGCGTGATTCCAGAGGCACTGTTTCTCATTCTTGTATTTTCTGGAATTCGCCTGAGCCAGGCAGTTGAACTTCTCAGAACATATGACTACACGAAGCTCCAGATAATCAACGAAAAGGCTGCGAAGTATCCAATTTTCTCAACGGCGAGGGGGAAGAAAAGAGCCTTTTGGGCCTATGGGCCGCGAGAATTCTTTGAGGAACTGGAACCTATGGAAGTGAAGTATACGACTGCAAAGGACCTCGTGAGCTATGGTCAAGTTTCAGCAAACACCCTGAGGAAGTGGCATTACACTTTCCTCATTCGTCAGGGTGTGCCCGCTGACGTTGCTGATTTTATTCAGGGCCGCGCGAGCGAGCGCGTTGGAGCAACGCACTACCTAAACAAGACCCTCCTGGCCGACGAGTGGTATTCTGCTGTTGTTGAGGAGTTGAAGAAGATTTTGGAGGGTAGGGAATGAGTGTGCTGAACTGGATTTTCGGCCTGCTCCTGCTCGGAGTGATGTTATCTATACTATACGACATACTGTTCAGACCTTGGAAGCTCATTAGGGAGAGCATCAAAGACCTGGAAAAGCAGCTCAAACATCTTGATGGGCGCTTTGCGAAGCTGCACGCGTTTATCATCACGCCTTGGCTGAAAGGCGATGTGGAAATGACTCGTGCTTTTGTTTCTCAAAAACTCGCCCTAAGGAGGGCCGAGCTGGAGCTTTTTGAAAAGCTGAGGAGGTGAGCGGAGGATGGCCCAAAGAATTGGAAAAAGTACAACGTTTGTTAGAGGAATTTATGTTGATGAGGATATTATGGAAATGGCAAGGGCGCTAGCAAGGGTTAAAAAGACAAGCATAAACCAGATATTCCGAGAGGGAGTTGTGAAATTGTACAAGCAGGAAATCGGAGACGAACTACCCCACAGAGCACAATAGTTAGGAGGCAAAAATCATGCGTTCAAAATATTTTTTAGCACTGGCAGTCCTCACTTTACTTTACGTTGCATTCTTCACTCAATATTCTATTGAAAGAACTTATGCATTATACAAAACTCGCGGTAATTATGGTATAGATACTGAGATATTCTATCAGAGTTTCCTCAGCACTATAAATGGAAGCGGGTTTTTCTATAATACTCATGAATATAAGAGGTTTGGTGCAGTAAGCCATTTTGGTGTGCACAATTCCCCGGTATTATTTCTTATACTCCCCATATTCGCATTATTCCCCCACATGGAGACCCTGTTGGTTATTCAAACGCTAACCATAGCCCTTTCTATATTTATATATTTTGAATTCTCGCGGTTATTACTTGATGAAAGTGATGAAAGACTGGCATTTGTTCTTTCTCTAATTTACATGCTTAATCCAATGTTACACGGCATTAACAGATTCGAGTTTCATGCGGTGTCGCTGGCATTGCCACTCATCTTTTTGTTCGCATATTTTTATGAAAATGGAAATTCGAAACTCGCAATTATTTTTGCGTTTCTAGTGCTCACCGTTAGAGAAGACTCGTTTTTGATAATACTTTCCCTTGTGGCTCTTAGACTGTTAAGAAAAGGTTTCCAACCAAGTTTGGTTGATGTAGCGTTAGTATCTTCCTCCTTAATCTGGCCGGCTTTTAGTATATTTTTTGTCATCCCTCACTTTGCACCCAATTATGCTCAAACTGCAAATTATATGTTAGGGATACCTTACCCGTATTTATCATTAATGTTAATCATCACCTTGCTTCTGTCTTTTGGGTTTATCCCTCTTCTTAAATCAAGATATCTGCTACCTTCAGTACCACTACTCCTTGAGTTGATGCTCTCAACACGCTTTCAATATGTCGTATTTTGGAATCATTATTGTTATATGTTGGTTCCATATTTTGCAATAATTACAACATATATCACAGAAGAACGGAAATTAGCAGTAAATACCCTCGTTTACGCTCTCTTCATAGCAGTTCTGACTTTCCTGGTTTCTTCTCCTGCTGTATATGAAGGATTACACCTAGTGTTTAACGTGCAACCCTCTTATGAATTTCTTTTGTTTTACTAAATGTTTATTCTAAGTGTAATTTACGCTTATTTTGTTCTCGTATTGACTTAAAGACCTCATCTGATTCTTCACGTGACAAATCGGGTTTTCCTCCGCTCAAATCAGTTCTGTCAAATCATCATTTCCGGCACGGAGGCGGTAGTATGGACTCGCTTGAGAAGCTCGAACGGGAGGTTGCGTTCTTGAAGGAGTGCAATTCGAGGCTTTCAGACATGCTGGATAGTCTTCAGAAGGAGAAAGCAAGGACTGTCAGGCTTCTGCAACAGAAGCAGGCCGAGCTCGCGAGGCTGAAACAGGTAAGGCTTGCAAAAGCGCGGCGGGTGATGGCAGTATGAAGCCGCGCAGCCTCGCTCAGCTCCTACTCTTCCTCATCATCACGGCGTTCTGGCTGAAAGTCGCCTGGTCCATGATGACGAAGGAGGCCCTCGCGCTCGGCGCGGTTGGAGGGGTTCTCTTGCATTACGCGCTGACGAACAAGGGGAACAAGGCAATCGCTATCATAGAGCCCGGCACGTCAGGATGGCGCGTCATGCTCTACGACATGATGCTCGTGGCCTTCCTCGCGGCGCTGGTGCAGCAGAACGGCACGGCTCTTCTCGACGCGCTCAAGAACTCGGTGCAGAATTCTGCGCTTCTGCTGGCCCTCGCGGGCGAGATTGGTATCGACTACTCGGTTGGAGAGTGAAAAATGGACGTTTTTCATGGAGGTCTTCAAGGAGGTGAAAAGATGAAGCGGTTCGGCGTTTTGCTAGCTTTGTTGGTACTTTTCGGAACATTTAGTACTGTTAAAGCGGCGTATGTAAATGATTTTTCGAGTGGATTCGCGTTTGATGGCTCTATGGGGGCGGCTAGTTATCGCACATTGTATTACAAGTACTTGAACTCATCCGAGTGGGTGAACACGTCAGAGGATTTTAGAATATCGTTTGACATGTTTAACTACTCTATGAGCTCTCAGGGCGCATATCAACCAGACATCAGCGTTTTTTTCATGGACGACCCTTCTGGCTGGAACTCTAATGATTTAGAAGTGTATTACAATACGAATACCGGCAGTGTTTCGTCTGGATATACTTTAGTGATGTTGAGATATGATGATGCTAAAGTACTTACTGAAGTGAAAATTCCAAACACGTGGACTAATCATAAGGTAGAGGTTTCTGGAGAAGCTGGAGTGATAACACTTACTGTTACGAATCTTGTAACGAACGACAGCGTAAGTAGTACTGCGTCAATTGCGTGGAGCGGAGGGCTGGTAATCAAGAGTTGGGGCATAAGGGCTTATCTTGAAAATGGTGGTTCAGTAGGGTATGATAGCACGAAGCAGGCGATACACATCGACGCATGTAGAGGTGGGTCAACGCATATGATTGCAGATTTTGACAATCTCTTTATTGGGTATTACGTGTTTAACGTCCAGTTTGTCTTAAAAGACACCCTCACCGGCTCGGCCCTTTCGGGCGTTACGGTGAAGGAAAACGGACAGCTCGGCACTCTGGACGATGGCGGGACGCTGGAGCTGACAAAGGGCACGCACACGCTCACTTTCGAGAAAAGCGGATATTGGAGCGTTACGAAGACGATTGACGTTCAGGGTGATATGAGCGTTTCAGTCGAAATGTACCCCTCCAGCGCGGCATTCAAGCTCGAAAACTTCCCTGCAAACATCAGCATTCCTGAAAACACGATTTACACGCTCACCTTCACTCTCTCGCCAATCCAGACTTCCGCGACCTACAACACTTACTTAGCAATTTCCGGCCTCTCTGACGTTCTCGAAGTCAGGAAGGACGGCTCTCTCGTCTCTCCCGAATCAGGAAAATACTACCTCGGCGATATTTCGGGCCCGACGCAGGTTTCTATCAAGTTCAAGGCCGGCGCGGTCGGCACTCACGGTTTTACTCTCACCCTCACGAGCAATGATGCAATCATGTCAAAAACTTACACGACGACAAAGCAGGTGACTTATCAGGTCGAGCCGCTCCCATTCAGCGTTCAAATGCCTTCAGAATGGCAGGTCGGTCAGAACGAGCTGAGAATTTCTGAAAGTTCTGGCCAGAGCTACCTAATCACTGCAGTGCTCAAGGACAGCCAGGGCAATGAAGTTTGGAGCGATTCTCATGCGTTCTCGCCCTATGAAGCTTACGCTTTCACTCCCAAAATACCAAAAGAGGGCTCCTACACGCTCGAACTCCAGTGGAACGGGCAGATGGCCGTCTATTCCGTCCAGGTGAACCCTGCAATCACGCTCGAGACAAAGACCCTCACCGTCAGCAAGGGTGGTGAGGGGACTATTGTCCTCCACTTCAAGAACCCGTCGAGCGATGTGCAGTACTATACGATTAAGCTAAGCGGCGGCTTCCTGCCTAAGCCGATTAACCAGAGCATTGCGGTCGCTCCCTTGACTGAGAAGGATGTTAGCATAGCCTTCGCTGTGCCAGACAACCTCCAATACGACGCGTACGAGCTCCAAGTACAGGTCCTCCAGGGCAACGCGACGGTTTTCAGCGACAAGGTTGCCATCACGATAGACGATAGTTCAGGATTCAGCCTTTTTGGCGGAAGCTCAAGCTCGAAGACGCTCTACTACGGCCTCGCGGCCCTTGTTGGCCTCGGTCTGTTTGTTGCCATTTTGAGGAGGAGGTGAGAACGTGCTTTCTTTCTTCGATTTTCTCTCCCGGAAAGAGAAGAAAGATGAGGCTGAAGAAGAAAAGCGGGAAAAGAGGCGCAAGAATAGAAAGAAGGGCCTCGCGAGCGCCTTCATCCTGCTCCTGCTCATC
>NZ_JALSLB010000068.1 GCF_026988555.1 Thermococcus sp.
AAGAGTGTGTACACTGCTATTGCTATATCAAGGAACGCTAACGGTCTTGGGTCGGCATCAAAATATTCGTTGAGCCATATAGCGGTCCAGAGCACTCCGAAGACTGCCGCTGTCGTTGCCCCTGCTAAGGCAACCTTCCCGCTGTGGAGTGCGAACATCAGAAGTCCACCCACGAACTGTGCTATACCACCGAAGGCGAAACCGTTGGCTATTAAGGCTCTCTTTATCTTTCTTTTTTCTTCTTCGTTTTTCCCCTCTGGGAATCTGAAGGTGTTGTATATTCCATACGTCAATGCCGCTGTTCCATATCCGAACAGGGCAAATGGCGTCGGGTCGGGTGCCACCACCTTCACCACCTCCTGCGTTTTATTTCAACCTTTTCGTCCTTCTTCAGGCCCTTAAGGGCCCTCATGACTACGGCTTTATCTCCCTCCCCAAGCTCCTCGAGGGGGAGCCGGGGGAAGTCATCGAGGGTGAAGTATGACCGTCCAAGCCTTTTCCTCAGGGTTTCCCCGGCCTGAGCGCTAATCTCGCCGATAACCTCGCATATCAGGAAGTCGCCGTCTATGTGGGCCAACCTTCTTCCAAGTTCGGTGCTAAATCCAGTATACGAACTCTTGACCAGCAGATATCGCATCTTTGACCCTCCAGTACTCGTCTTCCAAAACCTTCATAACGTAGGCCAGCCTGAGGTCTTTACAGCTCTGGCAGTACTCGAAGACGAGCTTTCTGAGTGCTTCCTTCGGCTTGTCGCTCTTCTCGGCCTTCTCGATCAGCCTGAAGAACTCGTTGAGTATCTCCTCCCTGTCGAGGTAGCCGACAAGGTGCCTGAGCCTCTCCATGAGCGTGAGCCTTATTCTTTCAGGCACGGGTCCCTCTGGCAGTCTGAACTTCACCATCCCATCGGTGTATTCCGCATAGCTGAGCCTCTTCTCGACCAGACCAACGAGCTGGGCTATGCCGTAGATTATTTCCTCCGGCCTGGGTGGGCAGCCCGGGATGTAAACTACTTCACCAACGTTCTCGCCCTCATCCCTGATGTCTTTGACCAGCTCGTATATTCCTCCGGCGCGGGGGTATTCACTGCCCACCCTTCCGCTCTCTGGCCGCCTGTATATCGGGTATCCATTGTAGAATATACCCCCGGAGCAGGTGCACGTTCCGACGCCGATTATTATCCTCGGCTCCGGGGACATCGCCTTTATGGCCTCCTTGGCACCGTAGTAGGCCTGCCTTGTTAGAGGCCCCGAAACGAGCATTGCATGGGCGTGTCTCGGTGAGCCAACGAGCTTTATTCCAAAGCGCTCGACATCGTAGTACGGCGTAAGTAAATCGATTATCTCGATGTCACAGCCGTTGCACGAGCCCGTGTTGAGGTGGAAGACCCATATCGGCCTCATCTGATCACCCCCTTCTCCTTGCTGGCCTCTATTGTGGAATTAACCGTCCCCTTTCTCCTGCAGTCCCTGCAGAGCCAGACTTTCTCGTCGAGCGCTTCCCTCTCTATTACCTCCTCGGGAACTATCTGGAGGGCCTTGAGAACCTGCCTTTCGGTGTAGTCCGCGTACCTTCCGCATGAGTGACATTTCACAAGCTTCAGGCGAACGACCTCAACGTGGTCCCTCCTGTCGAGGGAAGCTGCCTCGAAGAAGTTGGTGAGTTTTATCGCTCCCGTGGGGCAGACTTCCTCGCAGCGGGCACAGCGAATGCACCTCCCAACATCGAGAACTATCTCCCTTTTTCCGTTCTCGTAATCGTCTATCCTGAGCAAAGCATCTGCTGGACAGACGTTAACGCAGCCGGCGCAGCCAATGCAGAGCGTTGGGTCTATCTGGGGTATCCCCCTGTACTCCGGCGGGGCCTCAAGCTTGACGTATGGGTACTTCAGGGTAACCGCCATATCACACCCTCCTTGAGGCCTTTATGCTCAGCCTGTTGAACTCCTCCTCCGTGAGAACCTTTGCTTTCCCGCTTCTTACATCAACTATCTGGACCCTCTCAGTGCAGGAGTAGCAGGGGTCTATGCTCGCCACTATGAGCGGTGCGTCCGCTATGGTGTTGCCGCGCATCATGTCGGGAACGGCAGGAAGGTTGTTGTAGGTTGCCGCCCTGGCCCTGTAGCGGTAGACCCTGTTGTTTTCTCCGGTCATAACGTAGTGGATGTTCTCTCCCCTTGGAGCTTCGGTCATGCCTATTCCCTCAAGGTAGGGCGGGATTTCCCTGTATTCGGCAATAATGTCTCCGTTTGGAATCTCATCTATTGCCTGCTCTAAAATCCACGTGCTCTCAAAGACCTCGTCAATCCTGACAAGGGCCCTCGCCAGGACATCGCCTTCCTTCTGGACAGGCACCTTGAAGTCGAGGTACTTGTAGGCCGCGTACGGGTGGTCCCTCCGAACGTCGAAGTCCCTTCCGGAACCCCTTCCGAGGGGCCCGTCAACGTCCCATGCCTTGGCCACCTTGTAGGGCAGAACGCCAACGCCTTCAAGCCTCTTTTCGAAGGTTCTCGTTGAGAGGGCCTTGTCAACCAGCTCCCTGAACTCGGTGTTTATCTTGTGGATAACCTCCTGAACGAGCTGCTTTCTATATTCGAGCAAATCTCTTCTCACGCCGCCGATGGTGAGCATTCCGTAGGTCTTCCTGTTGCCCGATAGCCTCTCAGCCAGCCACATCACGTGCTCCCTTATGCGCCACGCCTGCATGAAACCGTAGTCGTAGCCGACGAGGTGGCACGCGATACCGAAATTGAGCAGATGGCTGTGGAGCCTCTCTATTTCGAGCATTATCGTCCTGATGTATTCCGCCCTTTCGGGCACCTCTATTCCCGCTGCGTTTTCAACGGCCTCACAGTAGGCAGTCGAGTGGGTCGTACCGCAGATGCCGCAGATTCTCTCGGCTATGTAACAGACCTGCTCGTAGGTTAGCCTGCCCTCGGATATTTTCTCTATCCCCCTGTGGGCGTAGAAGCCCCTGTAATCGCAGTCCACTATGGTCTCTCCCTTGACGTAGAGCCTGAAGTGAGCGGCCTCCTCAAGGGCAACATGATAGGGGCCGTAGGGAACCACGACCTCTTTCTCCCCGGTCTTCCTGTAGGGATAGAACTTCTCTCCGGGCGGGCTGTCGTAGTAAGTAAAGTCCTTCCTGAGGGGATAGACGCAGGACGGCCAATCATCGGGCAGGACAAGCTTCCTCGGGTCCGGGTGGTTTTTCACATCGATCCCGAGGAGATCCATTATCTCCCTCTCGTACCAGTTGGCTCCACCGTGCTTTTCCGCAACCGAGTGTATCCAGAGATCGTTTGGGGGCAAATAGCTCCTTATCCCAACGTAAATGTCCCCGGCCTTCGCGTTGACGCTGAGCCAGTAGGTGACGCTGAACTTCCCGTTTATAGGTCTCTCGTCGGTTGCAACCATGGTTGAAAGCTGAGTCTCGGGGAAGCCGGACTCCTCAAGCCACCAGAGGACGAGCTTCGGAAGGTTCTCCCTGTCGGTAACGACAACCCACTGGTTGTAGGCTACCTGCTTCACCTCGCTTATGAGGTCTTTGAACCTCTCAATTAGCCTGTCAAGATACTCGCGGTTGACGACCGCTTTTTCATCCCCGTGCTTCCTTTTCGTCTCACCATGGAGGTCAGCAGTGTGAGCTTCCACCATTTTCACCACCCCATGGAGGCAATTGCAAGAACGACTATTCCAACCCCAAACACGAGCGTGTTCTGCCTGATGACCTGGATTATCTTCATCCTGCCCGTTGTGGCCTCAATAACTGCCGACATCGCGTAGAATACCACGAGCATGAAGAGCTGTGCAAGGAGCATCACCGCGCTCCCAAGTGGCGTTGTAAAGTCGATGACTCTACCGAGCGTCGGGAAGAGGAGCACCGCGCTGAAGAGCCATATGAGGACGACCCTTTTGATGAGCATCGCCCACTTGAAGATTCCGAAGAGCCTTCCGCTGTACTCCACGAGCGGGCCTTCGAGTATCTCCGTCTCAGCCTCTGCCACGTCAAAGGGTATGAAGGCGCACTCCGTGTAGACCGCGTAGGCGAAGAGGGCCATTCCCAGCAGTACGGACGGCGCGAGGCTCAGGTTCGTTGCAATGCCGCTTATCGAGAGCGAGCCGGTGTGGAGCGCGAACACACCGAGGGCTATCCCAAGTATTGGCTCGATGCTGAGGATTATCATCATCTCCCTGTTGGCGCCCGCGTTGGCGTAGGTGTTCTCAACGAGGAAACCGGCCATCATGAAGGCTATTGAGGATATCGCCAGTACGTACAGGAAGACGAAGATGTCCCCCGTGAAAGCTATCGGCACGAAGTCTCCAAAGGGCAGGACGAGGCCGGCAGTTAAAGCGGCCGCGAAGGCCACGTAGGGAGCGATAACAAAGCCCAACCTGTCGGTGGGCATGTTGGACTCCATGGAGAGCAGGTTGCTCAAATCGCTGTAGGTCTGGAACACCGAGGGGCCCTGCCTTTCCTGGAGGATCGCCTTGATTCTTCTGCTTATTCCGTCGAGGAACGGCGGAAGGAAGGCGAGTATGATTATCGCGACTACCGAGTAGATTACCTTTTCAATCATAGTCCCCACCCCGCGAGTATTATCACCATAATTCCAAGCACTATCAGCGCCAGAGTGAAGGGCCCGTTGGGTCTGCTGAAGCCCTCGTCGAGGACAAAGCCAAGGTTCCTCGCTATCTTGACGAGCGGGCAGAGGAACGTCTCATCAAGGTACAGCTCACCGAGGGAGGTGTACCTCCTTCCGATAGCGACTATGATGCCTCCAAAGGCACTTCCAAGCCTGCTGAGGAAGGTCGAGAGGGCAAAATATCCTCCGGCAATTCCTCTATTGGCTATTGCACTGACAATGCTCCCAATTTTATCACCAGATGTGTGGAGCAAGATTGAGATGCCAAAGTATGCATCTCCCACCTCCCCGGTAATCTTTCCTCCAATGTGGCTCAGCTCCTCGCCGAGGTGGTAGAGACCGTGTATGTACTCCTCGAAGGGCTCGTAGTAGTTAACCGCCTTGAACTTGTAGTCCCTTCTCGTTACCGGCTCGCCGAGGCGCCAGGGTTCAGTAGTTCTTCCCTTCGGCGGGAACGCGAGGTACATCGCGAGCACAACGAAGGTGAAGGCTACGACGAACAGCACCGGTTTAAAGTAGCTCTCGGCTCCGCCGAGAGGTTTGACCGTCACCAGCCAGTAGTTCGTTGATAGCGATGCCTTTACCCCCGAGAGCGCCTCTCCGGGGCTGAGGAGGAGCGGGAGGATTAAGCCCGGCACAAGTCCGAGGAGGAGACAGAGCGAAGCTAACAGTCCCTTTCCGAGGAGCATTGGGAAGGGAACTTCCTTCGCGTTGGCCGTTATGTCTTCCGGCTCACCGCCAAAGGCTGTCGTGTAGAACTTGAGGAACGAAGCGAGCGTTGCGGCGCTGATGAAGAGGGCCATGACTCCCAGGAATACGATGAGGCCGTTCCCCGAGAGGAACGTGGACTGGTAAATCAGCCACTTGCTCATGAAACCGTTGAAGGGCGGCGTTCCCGCTATTGACATGGCGGCGATGAAGGTGAAGATGGCCGTAAACGGCATAACCCTCGCGAGTCCCTTGAGCCTGTTCAGGT